>JAVYQJ010000001.1 GCA_038731975.1 Thermofilaceae archaeon
GCGTAAATACTTTTGAAGACACTTAGATCGACAGTGAAGCATTTATTGAAAAAACTTTCCGCGACTACGTAACCGTTGAGTGCACGGGCTATCCTACCCTCAGTCATCGGGCTGATCCTTCTGACCAGGGCCGCTTTGGTCTCGTGATCGTAGTACGACCTTATCGGAACCTCCTCCAGCGCCTCGAGGATGCCGTTTATCCCCTTGAAGCCCTTCGACATCGCGTGCTTCACGGCTGTTCTCAGCATAAACAGCTGCGGGGGGGTTAAGTGAAAGACCGCATCGAATAGATCGACGATTACGTCGACTGTCTCGGGGTCGTAAGATTGATACGGACCCATGATGCTCAGGGAGAGATCCTCCCCCGGCGAAAGCCTCGTGAACCCGGGGATCTGGTACTCGCCGGCCCAGTCAAGAACGAGAACCGGTATACCCCTCTTTGAGATCTCGGATACTAAAACTTTCGCGGTATTGCTCTTTCCCGATCCCGATCGACCCAAAATGACGGCGTGGCCCTGCCGTAGCTCGATGCGACCCCCGAGTCTGCCTAGTTTAATTTTCAAAGCTCTAACCACGTGTAATTTGCCTGGTAGTGTAAAGCGGAAAGAAAGGTTAAATGTACTTACGATCTAGCGAGGTCGTGGCTACTCGAGCGGTTCTTCTGGGCAGGAGGGTTGTGCTGTTCGATAGGGTTAGGGCGAGGGAGCTCTACTTTAACGAGGGTTTCTACGGCAAGTTCTTCAACGTTAGTAAACCGAAGGTTCCTAACGTTGAGCGGGAGTTGGAACTATCGTTGTTCGAGGCGGTCTACCTCTCTGAGAAGGGCCTTCTTGAGGTCGTCGATGAGGAGGGTAAGGCGGTCAGTGTAGAGAGCCTAAGGGAGGTGGGTCGAAAGGTCTTCGAGAACTTCGATGAAGTGTACGCTGTTTACAAGGATTTGAGGGATAGGGGGCTTGTCGTCAAATCGGGGATGAAGTTCGGAGCGACCTTCCTCGTGTATAGGTTGGGTCCCGGTTTGGAGCACGCTCCGTTTCTCGTTCATGTGCTGCCTTACGACAGCAAGCTGGACCCTATCGAGATCGTTAGAGCTGGGCGGCTTTCCCACTCTGTGAGGAAACGTTTCATCATAGCGTTTGTGGATGAGGCAGGGAGAGTAGGGTACCTACAGTTCAAATGGTTAATGTAGAATAAAAAGAGGATTAACGGGTAACCGAGCTTGCTACTCCTCAGCTGGCTTGAACCTGTTTCTCAGCTTTTCAAGCACTGCTGGCAGTGTTGTGTACTCCATCTCCTCTGGGCCTAGCCTATGAGGCATGAAGGGACCGTGCCTCCTCAGGTAATCGGCGATTTGCTGGGCCACCATCCTGGTGTAGTCGAAGCCGGGGTCGTCGAACAGGTCGTTGGGACCCTCCAGGTAGCCGTCATGCAGCTGGAAGCCTAGTGCAACGACTCTCGGCGGGCCATCGAACCTAGTGCACTTTGCGTGCCTAAGTGCTACAGGCATGAGAGGCCCGTGGTGGCTACCCCTCATCCATCCAGCTACTATGTGGGGGAAGGCGAAGGCCTCAAGGACCTCGCCAACAGCTGGAAAGCCGTGCTGAGTTCTAACGAGTAGGACTGGGTCGTCCTTGCCCACGTACCTACCTGCGATCAAGCTTAGCCTAGTGACGCTAGCGGCAGCTGCGATTTCGTTGTCAGATTTCCTGAACACTCTTCTTACCACATATCTGCCGGGAGTGCCGATTAGCGCTAGAAGGTCGTAGAGCTCCTCAGGTGTATTCATGATAACACTCTTGTGCTCTATAACATCGTACACCTCAAAGCGGAAGCCGTCGTGCATGCTCGGGTCGATTACGAGGCCTGCCGTGTTAAACGGGTCTGCAAACATCTTGTATAGCGGCATATTCCAAGCGCCAGGTTCGGTCTTGTCAGCCGCGAACGCGATGATCGGCTCGCTGCGGCGTTCTTCAAAGGTCATCTCGGCAACACCCGGCCCCATACCCTTTACGTTACCGCTGAAGGTGTCCTTCAACAGATCCTGGCCGGCGCCGTAGAGCTTCAACGGCCTACTTATCTTCTCTGTTGCTTCAACGAATGTATCCCATGCCAATTTGTGAATCTCCGGGTTATTCTCACCTCTTGTATGGGTCATAAGGAGCTGCAGATCGTCGCCTACGTTGAAGACGTAGTAATCGATGATAAGTCCGGTCTCCTTCGCAGTCTGAAGCTTCTTCTGCGCGTATTCGATTAACTTGGGGTGGACGGTGCTGTGGCCAACCCAGCCTCCAATGTCAGCTTTGATCAGGCTTACGGTGACTTTCATCGTTGAAAGGTGCCAATACAGCCCTTAAATGCTTTGTTCTATTACATGTAAAAGGTACACTCAGTTATAGTAAGAAAATCCATTCAAACTATACAAAATATAAACAACTTCATATAACTAACGAAGAAATTCATCTGTAATTTTACGTAAGGTTAAAGGCAGCACAATAAAGCAGCTGAATGGTGCCGGGGCCGGGATTTGAACCCGGGACCTTCCGGTTTCTTCCGGTTTCCCGTCTTCAGCCGGACGCTCTATAGCGCGGGGGTACCGACCCGCTGAGCTACCCCGGCTGTATGAGTATTGATTGGAGGGGCCTTAAGGCTTTCGCAACTGTTGTTCATGTGCTGGAGGAGTCGGATCGAGCGCGCTGCGGTACTGTATCCCATTTGGCAAGGATGCTTTCTATTGTGTGAGTAAGTTGATTGATTGGTATTCTAATCTGTTCCTTAGTATCTCTAAATCTTATTGTGACAGTATCATCCTCTAACGTTTGTCCATCGATTGTTACGGCTAGAGGGATGCCCATCTCGTCAGCCTCGTAGTACCTCCTACCGATCGTACCCTTCTCCTCGTAGTACGCGGTGAATCGTTCCTTCAGCAACTTGTATACTTCTCTAGCTTTTGCTGTGAAATCGGGTTTGCTGACTATCGGGAATACCGCCACCTTAATGGGGGCTACCCTCGCGTGGAGGGATAGGACTGGTCTCCCTGCTACAACTCTATACGCGTCGGTTATGAGGGCTAACAGGATCCGCTCGAGGCCGAAGGAAGGTTCTATTACGTATGGTATTACGGTCTCACCATCATCCTCCAGGGTCATGCTTTTCCCGCTGAACTCCTGGTGTCTGCGCAGATCGTAATCGCTTCTGTTGGAGATGCCCTCAATTTCCTTCCAGCCCATGAAGGGGAAGTAGTACTCTACATCGAATGTTTGTAGAGCGTAGTGCGCGAGCTCTGCTTTCACGTGCTCCCGTACCCGCAGCCGTTCAGGGTTCAACCCGATCCTGGTCAACCACACGATCGATTCTCCAATCCAGTATGCGTGCCATTTGCACCCAATGTATCCCTCTTCGTACGCCTCGCGAAGGGTTATCCTCAAGGGAGTATTGTTACCCCTCTCTTGCTGCTCAGCTGTAAGAAGCTGGATAGTAATTTCGGCAACTTCATCGAACATCGGGCAATCATCGAGTTTCTTGGGATTCACGAAGTACTCGATCTCCATCTGAGTAAACTCCCTCAATCTGAATAGGAAACCTCTGGGTGATATTTCATTCCTAAAAACTTCTCCAATTTGGGCTATTCCAAAAGGTAATTTCATGCCTGTAGTGTAATAAACATCCTTAAAATTTATGAATATCAACTGAGCGGTTTCCGGCCTAAGGTACACCTCATTAGCCTTTTCCCTTTTTGGTCCAACATACGTCGTAAACATCAGGTTAAACGGCTGCGGATTGCCCAGTTCCCCACCACACTCAGGACACTTGATACCCCTCTCCTTTATGACGGAGGAGAGCGTCTCAAGGGTCACCGATGCGAGCTGGATGCCCAGATCCTCCAGTAGGTGGTCAGCCCTATAGTCCTTCCCACACTTCAGGCAGGTCACTAGAAAGTCGAAGAACGCCTCTACGTGTCCGCTCGCCTCCCATGTTCTCGGGTGCGTTATGATGGAGCCGTGAATCCCCACTATGTCGGATCTACGCCTGACGAAGAAGTACCACCAGTCATCCAAGACCTCCTTCCTCAACTCGACTCCCAGCGGGCCGTAATCGTAGAAGCCTCTTAGACCTCCGTAGATTCGTCCGCTTGGGAAAAAGAAGCCCCTCTTAATGCAGAAGCTTGTTAGTTCGTCAAGGGTTAGGACTTTCGCAGTCTGCATTGCATCAACACCCAGCTCTGTGACATTTTAAACTATGTACCGAGCTTCCACGATCTTAAGTACTCCTTTTGCTCGTTGGTGAGCTTCTCCAGTTTAACGTTGAGGGATTTCAACTTCAGCAGAGCTATCCTTCGGTCAATCTTGCTGGGTAGCTTGTAAACGCCGGGGGCGAGCTCGCCCTTACGTCTAACCAGGTAAACGACTGCCAATGCTTGGTTGCTAAAGCTCATATCCATCACTTCGGAGGGATGCCCCTCCGCTGCCGCTAGGTTGACCAAGCGGCCCTCGCTGAGCAGGTAGAGGCGGCGCCCGTCGGCTAACCGGTACTCGTCCAAGCAGGGCCTGATCCGTCTCTTAGATACTGCCAGCTTCTCTAGATCGGGTATGCAGATCTCAACGTTGAAGTGGCCGGCGTTAGCCAGGATCGCACCATCCTTCATTCTGGCCATATGCTCGCCTCTGATCACGTTGATGTTACCGGTGGCTGTGATGAACACGTCGCCCAGCTCCGAGGCCTGCAGCATGTCGGTCACAATGAAACCATCGTAGTAGGCTTCGAGGGCTTTCACCGGATCGACTTCGACTACCACCACCTTTGCCCCCAGACCCCTGGCGCGCATCGCTATCCCCCTGCCCACCCATCCGTAGCCGACCACGACCACGGTTTTCCCCGCTACTAGGAGATTCGTTGCCCTCATGATACCGTCGAATGTACTCTGCCCAGTGCCGTACCTGTTGTCAAAGAGGTACTTCGTTCGAGATTCGTTAACAGCTATGATCGGGTAGAGGAGTCGTCCCTCCTTTGCGAGCGAGCGCAGCCTTACGACCCCCGTTGTTGTCTCCTCGGTGCCGCCTATAACGCTGGGCTTCGCTCCCCCCGCTACCTCCCTTACGATGCTGACATCCTCCCCAGCCTCATTGTAGTGGAGCTTATGGATGATCGCCGTTAGATCGCCGCCATCATCCATAGTTATGTCAGGCTCGGCGGCAATAACGCGGCCCAGCGCCTCGTAGTAGTCGCGCGTACTCATCCCACGCCACGCGAAAACGTGTACCCCCTCTTCCGCCAGCGCTGCAGCTACCGCATCCTGAGTGGAAAGGGGGTTGCTAGCGGCTAAGTAAACTTCCGCACCCGCCGCTACCAGGGTCCTAGCTAGGACTGCGGTCTCCTTTGTCACGTGCAGGCAAGCACCCACCCTTAAGCCCTCAAGGGGGCGAGTGCGGGAAAGTCGACGCCTGATTTCGAGGAGGACGGGCATCTGCGCTTCAGCCCACTCAATCTGTAGCCTCCCCTCAGGGGCGAGGCTGAGGTCCTTAACCCTGTAGTCCATCGGCGCACTGACGAGTAGAGCTTTAAAGACTTTGCCGAGCTAAAACAAAAACATTTATTTTAGACAAAAATTTTTACATTAAAGCTTCGGTCAAGTACCTCTCGCAGCCACACTTCCTCTCCTTCGGAATCGCAGGGACTAACTCGTATAAGAGCTTCTTCACCTTCTCGATGTTCTCCGCCATAACTCGAGCAACCTCATGGGCGGTCACGGGGCGCTCAGCCCACACATCGTAGTCAGTCACCATCGCGATATTCACGAAGCACATTCCGGCCTCCCGGGCTAAGTTCACTTCGGGAACGAGGGTCATTCCGATGATATCCGCTCCAAACTGCCTCCACAACCTCGACTCGGCACGCGTGGAGAAGCGAGGTCCCTCGATGCAGACGTAGGTGCCACGCTCGTGCATCGAGATGCCCAGCCTTCTAGCGGTGGTGATGCATACTTCGCGGAGCTCGGGACAGAAGGGGTCAGCCATGCTAACGTGCGCCACAACCGGGCCGTCAAAGAACGTGTAAACCCTGTTCTTAGTCATATCGATGAACTGGTCGGGACACACGAAGTCTCCCGGTTTGTAATCCTCTCTTAGGCTACCGACAGCGCTAACAGCCACAACCCTTTGAACGCCTAGCTCCTTCAGAGCCCATATGTTAGCCCTGTAGTTTATCCTGTGCGGAGGCACCTTGTGTCTACGCCCGTGCCGCGGCAGGAACGCGATGCGCCTTCCCTTCAAAGTACCCAGAACTATAAAGTCGGAGGGTTCACCATAAGGGGTGTAAACCTTAATTTCTTTAACATCTTCCAGAATAGCCGGGTCGTAGAGCCCCGAGCCACCAATGATGCCTATCTCAGCTGTTTCACCGGTTTTTATCATCGCTATGAAAAGGGATCAGGGGTTAAAATACCCTACGCATCAAGCCCACGATAACTCCCGCTATATCGGATATGCAGTAACCCCTATCTCACGTGACAAAATGCTCGAGAAGCTCTTCGCGTGCGCAGAGAACGCGTAAACTGTTTGCGCCCCGCTGGCCGTCACGTAGCGTATTAGGTCGCTGAAGCCGGCATGGCTTGACAGGGGAATCCCATATCCCACCGCCCAGCCTGTGCACTGAACAGCCACGCTACTAACGTGATGTCTCGAGAGCGAAATCACTGCTATCGAACGCTCAGGTGGCATCGAGGGATGTATGATGTAGTTACCGAGATACTCGCCGTACTTCTCGTACAACCTGTTGTGATTACCGATGCTCTTCTCAACGAAGGGGTCAAGTTTTGCTGCCAGCGATAAAAGCGCGGTCAGCTCTTGCCCCGTTCCAAGAGGACGAGAGGCGAGATGCAGACCAACCCCCTTTTCCGCTGCCTCTCTGGCTAGCCTCAGAACCTGCCTATAGATTTCGCTGCGCGGCGGAAATACGTACTTTGGATGACCATAGGTTGCGTCGATAATCAAGATGTCGGCCTTTAGTATAGGTGCAGGGCGAAGGATGATCCTCTGCTCAATATTGAAGTCTCCAGTGTAGACTACGCGCTCCCCCGCGTCGATCATCAGCTGCAAGCTGCCCAGCACGTGCCCTGCGTCAAAGACCTCCAGCCTCGTGCCAGCGACTTCCACTGTGGAGCCTGGCTCAACCGGTATGACGTTGTTAAGCCTACCACGAGGGTCAATCAGCTCCATCGTTGCCCTGCTCATCACCTTCGGGACTCGGCTTAAGACTCGAAGGGGTCTTATCCTGTAGTGGTCGCTATGGGCGTGCGATACGAAGATAACGTCAGGCTTCTCACGGGGTAAAGAAGTTGGATCTACTAGAATCCTACGACCTTTTAACTCTATTACGATGCCGCCGTCCCTGTAGACGCTGACGCTCATTCAAGGCCTGAAGACGTACGTTCCAGCTTGTTCTTCAAGTTTTCCAGCCCGTATGAGCCGGCTGATGGCTAACCTGTAGTACGCTTCGCCCACGTCAATGCCGTACCACTCCTTGAACTCCTTGACTAGCTCGTCGTACGTCCATGTGACCTTCCCCTCCTTCGCCCTCTCCGCCAGTATCTTCTCGAAGAAGTTCGTCGTATCCTCGGCCCTCGTCCAGGGGTATTGGTACCAGATCCACTCTTTGACGTCCTCCACGTAGAAGTCTGGCTTGATTTTAGCCACGGGGGAGATCCATTGCATAGCCGCTACCTTCAGCTCTAGAGGCTTCCACCGAGATTGTATGAACTCCCGCGCCACGATAACGGAGTCTCCTGTATCGACTATGTCGTCCACGAGTAGCACGCGCTTACCTGTTAGATCGATATCGTAGGGGTACTTGACATGCGCAACAGCCGTGATCTCTGCTGCCTTCCCCCAGTGAAGCACTTGTATGCTCACCAGGTCGTGGACATCGAGAAAGTCGCAGAGGAGCCTTGCGGGGACGTAACCCCCCCTCGCGATGGATACCACTAAGTCGGGCTTGAAGCCAGAGCTCTCGACGATCTCGGCCAGACGCCTACACCACTCAACAACCTCTTCCCATTTTACCAACTTTGTGTTAACTTTAACCATGTTCCCCCGTACACCTGTTACGTGATGCATTAAAAAGGTTAACACGGTTACCTCCGAGATGTCCCTGAGCGAAAGGGATGTTGAAGGCGTATACGTTAGGCTGCTGCCGAGCGAGGTAGCTAGCCTCACTGTTGATGAGGAAGGTGCGTATCCAGAGTTTAAATTGAGGGTTGGCACGGCAACCCTGAAGCTGCGTAAGGTTCGCGTAGCGGGAAAGGTCGAAGCCGTCGAGGATAGGGGAAGGCTAGTTGAAGTCATTGTAGGCGATAGCGATGGGCTAGCAAGGGTGAGAGCGTGGAACGAGGAAGCGAAAAAGCTCCTCAATCTAAAGCCCGGCGATTTGATTGAGGTGTTTGGAGTTCTACGCGTATTCCGAGGCGAGGTTTATATAGCTTTGAAACTTTTCAGGAAAATTGATGAAAAACGCTTATCCGAGTACTTAGTTTTACTCAAACGAGATAGACAGGTATTGATTTCACGGGAAAAACGCACCAATACCGAGATGCATGAGCACAAAGACGAGACCTAAGGGGGATGAATGCAGTAGCTACATTCATATAGACCTTCATGGCCGCTTTCAACTGATGAGTGCGGAGCGCAGCAAATCAGCACAGAGCAGTATGGATCTCACAGCCTTCTTCGCACCGCCCTCCAGCGATGATCAGCAGAAGGCTAAGGTTGTGCATCAGATAGAAGGAGTGAGGACGGGCGGGGATCTGGAAGCTGCCATCCGAAGGTTCCTTAAAGAAAAGGGAGGGAGAGCAACGAAAACAGAACTGTACGAATGGGCAAAAAGGAAAAACATCCCTCCGGCCCACCTTTACAGTACGATCACTAGGATGATCGCTGAAGGCAGGTTGACCAGACGGTTCGACGATGGGTCCAAAGAACTGGTTTACGAGTTAAGCAGCAAGTAGCGGAGGAAGGAAAGGATTTAATGCAAGCAAGCACCGAGTTCTCGGAATGAAGAATACCCCTTTACTGACCTGTGAAGAGAAGGAGGTGATCTGACCCCGATGAAGCGTGCGGGAAAGAAACGGGGCAGGAGTGTTAGGAAGCCTTACCCGACCAACAGGGATATTATTGAGGCTCTCACTGATGTTGTGTACGCGAAGCCTTATCTACACCCTGATGACTTCGTCGAAGAGGTTAGGAGGGAGCTCGAGAGTAGGGGTTTCTTCACCGGGCTAGTGAGCGCGCGAAGAGTGTGGAGGTGCTACGAGAGAATGGTTAAGAGCGGTAGGATGCCGGATCTCCTTAACGTAGTTTCAGTCGGCGATGAGGCTCTCGATGGTCCTGAAGAGCTCTCTAGCTAGGCCGGGGTAGTACCCCACCAGCCTTTTGACCTCTCTGCCGTTATTGAAGATTATCAGCGTGGGTATGCTTAGTACGCCGTGCTCTGCGGCTAAGTCGCTGTTCTCATCTACGTTCACTTTCGCTACGGCTATTCGGGATGCGTACTTCCTGGCAACTTCCTCCACGATGGGTTCAACCATTCTGCAAGGGCCGCACCACTCCGCCCAGAAATCGGCGAGCACCACCTTGCACTTGTGGAGGAGCTCGGCGAAGTACTCTCTATCGCACCTTACAACCCCCTTGGGGCATGCGCTTTCCTCCCTCCGCTGAGACTTTCTAATCATTTCCTGCAGCATCTTTTCGATTATTATGTCCTCATCCACAGCCGCCCCGGCTGATTTAGGGTTAAAAACTTTCCATTGTCATTGCAGCGATGGACTGAAATTGGACCGGAGCATTATTACAACGTGATTAAAGTAGGTACGTGCGGGTGGTCGGCGAAGGGGGGGCGTGAAGCGTACTTCGCGCACTTCAGTGTAATCGAGCTGCAGGAGACCTTCTACAAGCTTCCGCTGGAGGAGACCGCGGAGAAGTGGAGGAGTAGAGCTCCACCGGGCTTCGAGTTCGTCGTAAAGGCCTGGCAGGCGATCACGCACCCGCCGTCCTCACCGACCTGGAAGCGGAGTGGTCTGAAAATCCCGAAAGAGCGAGTGGACAGGTACGGCTTCTTCCGCTTAACCGAGGAAACGCTCGATGCGTGGGCGAGAACCCTCCGGATCTGCAGGATTCTAGGCTGCAAAGTCTGCATCTTCCAGACGCCGCCCAGCTTCGGCTACTCTAGCGAGAATGCGGGGAACGTTGAAGCTTTCTTCACGACGATAGATAGAGAGGGCCTACTGCTGGGCTGGGAACCAAGGGGGACGTGGAACGAGCACCCGGATGCTTTGAAGGCGCTTCTGGCCAGGCTGGACGTAACGCACGTTGTAGACCCGTTGAAGCGGGATCCGGTGCACCTGGCCGGTTTCGCATACTTCAGATTGCACGGGCTCGGGGGTGGCGAGGTTAACTACCGCTACAAGTACAAGGACGAGGATCTGAGCAGACTGGTCAGTATCGTTGAGCGCTACCCCGAGAGCTTGACTACCTATGTCCTCTTCAACAACGTCTTCATGTTCGATGATGCAACGCGCTTCAGGGAGCTCGCTAGGGATCGCGGGCTCGTAGTCGTTTGACCGCCGCTACAGGTCGAGGCTGCTCCTGATGTTAATGCGGGAGTCCAGGTACTTTTTGAGCTGCGAGATCGTTTCCACAGGGGTTGGATCGACACCTCTTTTCAGAGCTAAGAGCACAGAAGTTAGATCCAGAGTGAAGAAGAGTGAGAGGAGCTTCTCGAGCCTGCTACCCCCTAAGGGCGTAACCTCCCTATAGGGTATGCCCCGCTTGCTCCATAGGTCGAGCAGGAACTCCATTCTGTGGAGCATGTGGGGTGGCTCTTCAGCTCTGATGACTACGGTGAAAAGGTTCGACGGGGACTCCCACCCCATGATCTCGTTGTGGTTCGACTCCGGTATCTCGGAGAAGAACGCGTGTAGCTTAGCATTCTCGTTGATTTGAGTCTTAAACCTGTAACCCGCGCTCAAGTAGGGTCTGTAAGCGTAGATTATCGGCAGTCGATTAGCGCCGTAGTTGTTGAGCATCCAGTCGGCCAGCTCCAACGCGTGGCGCTGCATGTCGCTGCCGCATTGAGCTAGGTTGAGGGAGGATCTCTTGATGCTATCCACCAAGCGAAGTGAGGGATCCAAAGCGTCCAAGATGGCGGCTAACGCGGTCACAATATAGGGGAATGCGGCTCTCGGAGCTAGGCCTGATGGTAATCGAACGAGCTGGTACGACAGTTTCTCCGCGAGCTCCGCCATCAACCCGCCGGATGTTACGGCGACTACCGGGATACCCCTCCGGCGGGCTTCTACGAGGACGCGTATCGTCTCTTCCGTGTTGCCGGAGTAGCTGACCGCTACCAGCAAGTGGCGTTTATCTGCGAACGCCGGGAGGGTGATCTCCCTCAGCGCTAGGATTGGGGTCCGCCAGGAATCGTAGAGCAGGTCTTGGAGGAAGAGCGCGCCGATGAACGAACCCCCCATTCCAGTAACGATTACCCCGTGGAGAGGGTCGGGGATTTCGCGCTCCAGCCTAGTGTCCTTGTACCTCTGCGCGGCATCCTCCAAGTCGGCGAAGTACGTGAGTACCCTCTTGAGCATGCCGCCTCTATCCAGGTTGCTGTATCTCGGGAGAAGCTGCTCGATGCTCACGATCAGCGCTGTTCAGCTCGCATTGATAAGGGTTTGCCCCCTCCTACTGCTCGGCTGAGCTCAGCAGCTCGTTAAGCAGTTGCTCTAGTGGCATCCTCCTCTCCTCCCACTTCTCCAAGTCGCGGAGGGTGAGTAGCCCGCTCTCCACTTCTTGCTTGCCGATTATTATGGCGTACCTGAAGCCCTGCTTATCAGCGCTCTCCAACGCTGAGGACACTTTCCTCCCCGTCAAATCTACGATGGTACTTAGGCCGTGATCTCTAAGCCTCTCGGCGATGCGGATAGCAGCCCTCACTAGTTCGCGCTTAACCGGTATGATGATAATGCCCCTCCTGGCTTTTCTCACGTCCAGCGAGCCTTCAGCTTCTAGAGCCTCGATCAGCCTCTCCACCCCTATTGCCATCCCCGTCGCGGGAAGCGGGGGACCGCCAACCAGCTTGATGAGGTCGTCGTACCTACCCCCTCCAGCCACGCTTCCCAGCTCGCCGCCCAGCGGCGTTTTGGTTTCGTATACCAGGCTGGTGTAGTAATCAAGCCCCCTGACGATGCTGAGGTCTGGTTTAACGTAACTTAAAATCCCGTAGCTCTCGTCGAGCTCTTCCAGCAGCTCCCTCAGCGATACCGCCCCCTCCCTCGCCGCAGGCGGTAGATCGTCGATGGGCAGGCTCAAGGGGTCCTCACTGGTCAGGTACTCCATCAGTCTGCTGAGCCGGCCACTATCGCGGATCATGTTGCCCAGCTCGCTCCTTACGTACTCAACGCCCCTCTTCTCGAGCTTGTCTATAACCCTGAGAGCGGTGGGGATCCTTTCAGCGTCGAGGCCAGCCCATTGGAGCAGGCCCTCGATCAAGCGTCTATCGTTTACGTGAACTGTGAACTTCGTGAGGCCTGCCTTCCTCAGTGCGTTAACCATTACGGCCACGACCTCAGAATCGCCCATTACGCCCGGAAGGCCTATGAGCTCTACACCGGCCTGCCAGAACTCCCTCAGCCTACCCCTTTGAGGTTCTTCGTACCTCCAGACAGGTTGGATGTAGTAAAACCTCACCGGTTTCCACAGGTCGGCTCTTTCAGCGACGATCCTGGCGATCGGGGTCGTCAGCTCAAATCGCAAGCCCAACTTACGGCCAGCTTTATCGCTGAAGCTGTAGATCTGATCCACCACCTCCTCCCCAGCTTTAGCCGAGAGGAGCTCCAGGTGCTCGAATGCCGGAGTTACGACTTCACCGTACCCGTAGCTCTCGAAAACCGATCTCAGTCTCTCCATCACTTTCCTTCTCACCCTACACTCCTCCGGAAGGTAGTCCCTGGTTCCGCGAGGGCGCTCGTAGGGCATCGATTTCGCCATGCTATGAAACGCGAGCTACGTAAATGTTGTGCTTAGCTCTCAACACTGTAGCAGTTACTCTTCGACCAACAGGGGGGTCCCCCTTCACCCCCACTAACGTAATTATCCTATCACGCGCAACCCCTAGCCACTGATTCCTAAGCCAGCCCGATCCCACCACCGTGACTCTAACCCTTTCCAGCCTCCTGAACCGGAGCGGTAAAGGCCTCGCTTTCGCTATGCCGAAATCCTGGGGCCTTAAGATGAGCTTCACTCCATACTCCTCCTCCCACTTGCTGAGTGCAGCGTAGAAGTCGCGCCAGCTCATCGGCTTCACACCTTTCGGCTTACGGCCGAACTTGTGCGCCTCGTACTTCTGTATGCCGAGAGGAGGCCAGCGCTTGCCAGCCCCGATTCGGAGGGCCCACTCTATGATGCGTGGGATTTGAGTGTCGTTGATGCCGGGGACCCAGACGGGTGCGATCAGCAGATCCATCCTCAGCGAGGAAGCTATGTACTCGGCCACTTTGATTACTCTGCTGACGTCGAACCATTCGGTACCGCTGAGGAACTTCGCGAGCTGAGGGTCCAGAGCGTCGAGTGAGAGGTTGAGCCGGTCCAGGCCGGCCTCGTCCAGCTTATCCGCGAGCCGCTCCGTTAGTAGCGCTCCGTGAGTCTCCATCGCGATTGTCTCCACGTATGGCTTTTCCCGCAGCTGGGCTACGAGCTCAACTATCTGCGGATGCATGAGAGGGTCGCCGGCTGCGTCGATGTACGCGTGGATCTTGCTGACGCCCTTCTCAGCCACCACCCGATCGAGCCAGCTGAGCAATGGTTCCACATCCAGAACGTACTCTGTGGCTCTGTGCTTGGATCCGGGTCCCGCGTCGACGGAGCAGAATATGCACGAGAGAGGGCAAAGGCTTGTTGGGCGAATCTGGAGGAGGTTTGTCCCCCTATCTATGATCCCGAACGCTATGTGACCTACCAGCGGAAATTCGTCACCGACACGAGTGATTCGGCGAGCGTTAAAACTCTTCATAGAAGAGTCCTTCCTCTTCCTCCTCCTCTTCTACGCGCTCTGCTTCAAACACGCCTTTCAACCTGCTAAACACACCTCTTCCCCTTTCTTCCTCTTCCTCGAGCTCTCCCCCGTACGTTATGAAAACCTGTTTAACTGCACGCCGGGTGGAGATGTATCTGTAGGCAAAGAGTGTAGCTGCCAATGAGATGGCTAGCGCAGTGCCTAGCACAATAAGCTCTCCGGTTCTAAGCTGTATCCAGCCGTAATCCACCAGTAGGTCTAGTTTCACTTTCACTGGGTCTCCGCTGGTCAGATCTCTAAGCGATAGAAGCCTCTGAGAGGTGATCCTACCTTTCGTGACGGTGAGAGTAGAGTTGGAGCCCGGGAGGAAGGGTACTTTCACTTCAACCCTACCGTCGTAACCGGTGATCGCGCTCGTGTTGAAACTATAGTCGAAGCCCTTGACTAAGACTGTCACTTGCGCGCTCGCTACCGGTCCGAGAACCCCTTCGACTTCCACCAACATGGGGTACACGTACGTGTTTAACGTAATCTGCCCCGACGCGGCATCGGCAAGGTGCTTACCAACGGTGATGTTGCCCCATAACACTTCAATCAGCGCAGCATCCCCGTAAAGGTACCTAGCTTCAACCAAGCCTTGCACGTCGCTGGTGAATCGCCTCTTCCCCAGCGAGTCTGTGACTACAACCAGCGCTCTTGGGAGAGGGTTGCCCCTTGCATCGGTGATTTTGATTGAGAGCTCGAAGAAGCGCAGTTCAAAGACCATCACCCTCTCGAACGGGGTGAAGCTGTGGACCATCAGCAGCGTACCGTTCCAGCTAACCTCCAGCTTGAGGAGCTCGTCAGTTAAAACGTAGTTTGGCAACGCGAATTCCGCGGTACTCGTTGGGTGATCCGTAACATCCTCCACAAGCACCGCGTTTCTGTAGAGCACCCTCACGGTTAAGCCTGGAGGGAGTGTGCACCGATCACCGCACCTTTCGTTCGGAGTAAGTTTGAGGGTGAGACGGCGGAGCGGTAGGTCGACGAATACGTCGCCAGGTCTCACGTAAACCTGCCTGGTGATGGTTCGGTTCATCCAAGTGAAACTGAGGGTGTAGAGGCCCTCAACTACGTCCTGGATGAGTATGCGTCCCGAAGCGTCAGTGGAAGCTAGAGTATCGCGTGCCGGGCCAACGATTCTTAGAGTCAAACCTGTGATCGGTTGACGGTCGGCATCGAGCACGGTCAGTGCAACGGTTGGTATGACCCTTGTGGTCAGAGTGACGTTGCGAACCGTTCGGTCGACTTGAACTAGCGTTTGCAGCAGCCGTTCGCCTTTCCACGTCACCGTCACAAGATAGCGTCCGTAAGGTATGTTGCGAAGTCGAATCGGTACACCCTGTGTTACACCCCTGAAGACTGTGACGTTCTCCACGCCTACGTACACAAGCTCAACCCCTGCACCGCTTAGCGGTGACCCGTCAGCTCGCAGCACATGGATAGAGAAGCTGCCAGCTACTCCGATCATAACTTGAGCGGTTGAAGTAGTGTTACTGACATACAGGGTATTGGTAAGCACGGGCGCCTCGACCCACTTGTTAGGGACTATTTCGTAAGAGGCATTAGTGAAGCTGTAGGCACCAAAGGGTAGGGTTACAGTTTGGCCGCACCTTAGTTGGGCTTTGAGCTCCCTCACCTCGATTAGGCATCCGCTCAACCTTTCATTCTCATCGTTGACGCCGTAAACATCCAGGTTTATAGCATTGATTTTAATGATTCCATTAAGAATCTTTACCAAGGTATTGTTCATGGACGAATCGATAGGAAGAGCTTCAGAATGGTAGAAGACTTGCTTCCCTAACCACGATACAGTTAAGTTGAACCTGAAATTAGCTGTACCATTAATTAACTCTATGTTTTTGATATCAAATAAACATGATAAACATCTCTTCTGTAAAGTTGTATTCCCAAATAATATTGTTACTATCGGTTGTTGATCGTCAAACCCGGCTATGGGGCGTCCTCTCGCATCAGTTATGTTGAATCCTAGCGTGAAGCTCACGGATTCTGGGCGCGCTAGGGTAATGCAGGCTAGGGCCAGTGTAGCAACTGTTATTACTAAGCCTGTACCCCTTTTACTCACCACTGCTGGCTCAACGTTTTCTCCTCTAGCAGTCTTTCTGCCAAATCTCGCATTTTATTTCTTTTCTCCTGGTGGTTTCGCAACCATTGTTCGATGATCGTCCAGGCTCTGGACTTACACTCCCCGCAGAGTATCTGACCAGTTCTGCACTCCCAGTACCATTCCTCAAGCCGTTTATCGTCTTCGAGGAAGTGAGCGAGGAGGAGCTCCACAAAAACGACGCACTTTTCAGGCTCACCGCCCAACCTTCTCTGTTCTTCGGCGGTGGCTCGTCCGCCCGTAAAAGCCTGCATGACCTTCACTTTAGCTGAGCTGAGCTGCTCGTTTAGGTAGAGGATGCCCATGGGGTTCCTCTTAGACATCTTCTCTTGGCCCGTCAAGTCCCTGAGCAAACGATGGTACGTCGCTGAGGGTAGAATGAACCCGAATTCCTCCCTGAACTTGCTGGCTAGGTCTCGCGTTAACCTGATGTGAGGATCCTGGTCGGCACCAACGGGGACTATCGTTGGTTTCGGCCCACCGTGCTGGGGCAGCTGAGGATTGAGTATATCGCCCGCCTGCACCAATGCTGAAAAGTACAAACCGAAGGGCTTAGGGCCGTAAATGGCTTCCATCATGTTGTACGTGACAGCGCGCGAAAAGATGAACGCCAAGCGCAGAACGGGCATTTCGGCTGATTGTTTGTAAACGTACACCCTCCTGGGGTCGAGACCCAAGGCTAGCAGATCCATTAAGTTGCTTAACGCGATTCGGTGGCTCTCCTCCAGCGGGATTCTGTTGTCAGCGTACGCTTCTAGATCCGCGATCGCAAAGAAGCCGAATGCTTTCGGCGATAGCGACTGGAAGTAAATGAACTCCTCGGATGTCAGCTTAGCCCCCAAATGGTAGTCACCGCTAGGTTTAATCCCCGTCATTACCGCGTAGCTTTCCCCCTCCTCGATCGCCTTCAGTATCAAGCCAAGATCTCTGTGTCCGAAGATCACGCGCCTCCTGATCAACCTGTGCTGGAAAGGCAACCGCTTTACAAGCTCGTCTGTAAGCGGCTCTATACCGAATTCTTGCATTAGCCTATCGTAATCCTTTACGTGCGATGTACCCCAGGGGTCGAGGACTATCCTCTCCTCTTCAGACATATGGGCGACTCGTTGAGAAACGAAATAAGGTTTTTGCCCACGTATTTTCGCCTCTACCTTCACCAGCTTTTGACCCCAAGGCCCATCCCCCGGTCTCCAGGTCTCCACCAAGTGGCTCAACCTTAAGCTCACCCTGAATTCCCTCCGCAGTCTGGCAGCGTGAGGAACAAGCGGCCGCACATGATGAGGGTGTGAACCCCCAACTGGCGCACCGGCGACGGTGCGCTGGGAGGCGGGCGAGTAAGCCGCCCTTAGCGGCCGACATCATAACGCCCCGCACTGGACGTCCACGGTCGAAAGGCTGGGGAGGCCGGGGGGCGGGCCCCTCGAGGAAAACCAGTGAAGGGTGAGATGCGCACCAGGCGCGGACCGAAAACCCCGTAGGTTCCGCGCTTGTCCTCTGGCTCACCGACCAAAGAATCTTTGCTCTTGCGGTGAGTACGGGAGAGCGAGGGGCTGATTGTGGGACAAATCGATGAGGTGGGGGTCCGCGGCGGAAAGCCATATATATGTGGAAAGGTGGCCTACTAGACGATGGGGTACGAGGTTGAAACGGGAAGATCCCCCCTTCCCTATGAGTCAAAAGTCTACATAAACAATCAGGTTTTAATACCGGCATCGATCGTGAAGGCCCTCAACCTACGTGACGTAAAGAGGGCGCGCATAACCCTGGAACACATGGGGTCAGAGGTTATCGTTGAAGTGAAGCTGTTGAGGACTCGTCACACCGACTCGCGCCAGTTCACTATACCTAAGAGCGCTAGAGACAGGTACGGAATATCACCTGGCTCAATGGTAAAGATAAAAAGCATCGAACCCTTAGATTGATGGGAATGAAGACGGGTCAAAGCTCTGAGAGGTGAAGAGACCGCTACACCTGACCTGTTCAGCATCGAAAGCATTCATCCCGTTCACATCGACCGGATTTCAAGCCGCTTTGAGCGATACTGTAACAGTAACCGTTCTCCGCTATATAGGTCCGCGTTACCAGTGAAATACGGTTTATTGCAAAGATTAAGGGAAACTAGTTATCAGCGAAGTTTAGTCCGTGGAACTGAAGGAGCTTAACGCTAAGCTGAAGGGCTTGTACTCGAAGTACGAGGAGATATCGCGCCAGGGGGATTTTGAAAGTGCTCTGGAGGCAGGTCTCGAGATTTTCAACGAGCTGTTAACGTTCGTTAAAGCGAACGTTGTGGATGCGCTTGCGAATCCATTCGTGCGAGAAGTCGCCTTAGGCGTGCTGATAGAGTACGAGAGGGGTTTATCATTCGTCAAAGGAGCGCGTGAAGCATTCCGCTCCGCTCCCCCGCTTTATGCATCCAGCATCGCTGAACAAACTCTCGAAGCATTAAATCTCTACCTTAACGGTCTTTTCAACTTCGCTGTTGGAGCCCTGCTGATTATGGCAGACCTATCTAGCTACGCATCATCGTAGGATCGATTGATCACGACATCTCGCCCAAGGCACGCCTATAGCGTTTTCTCTGCGTCTATGCCCTCAGCGTACCTTTCTATTAGTCTAGCGCTATTGTTAAAAAATTTTTGTAGGTTAAACTGCTAAACAATGCATTTCTCACTCTTTCTCACTTCTTTCCCGACGCAGTCTAGAAGTGATAGGGGATGACGATATGTTCATAAAAGCTAGCAGTCACAGTTGGGAGGGCTAAATCGTGGACGCCACGTTAGCAGCACTCTCAGTCTGTGTAGCCGTCTACTTGATCATGCTAGTTAGAGGGTACCTGGGCGATCGGAGGGTATCACTCTATGGGCCAGTAGTGATGCTGAAGTGCCAGAAATGCGTTGATCTCATCAAGCGTCTAGCGTGTACAAGGATGCGCAACATAGCGTTTGTTGCCGTGGCTTCGTGGGTCGTAGCCATGATTGCGGGGATGGCGCTGCTGGCGATGAGCACGCTGGCGTCCTTTGAAATCCCTCCCGAGCGGGCGCCGAGCCCAGCGACGCTCATTGGGCTCCCAGGGTTGAACCCCCTGATCCCGATCACTTATGGTGCTGTGGGATTGATTGTTGCGGTAGCCGTGCACGAACTGGCGCACGGTCTCGCTCTGGCGGCCAATAGGCTCTCCATCAAGTCCGCGGGGCTCGTTTTTCTAGGCCTCCCTCTCGGTGCCTTCGTGGAACCGGGGGACGATTTCCAGAGCGCGGAGGATATCGTGAAGGTCAAAGTGTATAGCAGCGGGCCTTTCGCGAACCTAGTGGTTGCAGCACTCGCACTCTTCCTGCTCACGCAGCTCCTCGCAGGAGTGGGGCCCGTTGTTGAAGGTATTGGAGTGACGGGAATATACCCTGGCTCACCCGCCGAGAGAGCCGGGCTAAAGCCAGGAGACGTTATAACGTGGGTAGATGGTAAGCGTGTTACAGATCTCGATAGCTTCTTTTCGGCCATGGAGGGGAAGAAGGCTGGAGATGCAGTTACCATAACGCTTGGTGATAACCGCAGTTTGACGATCACGCTAGCCGATAGATTCGATTTCACTAAACGTTCCGAGGATAAGGGTAGGGGTTTCATCGGTATTGAGCTGGTAGACGTTGGCGGATTGAAGGACGCTCTTCCCCTGATATCGGGTAATCCGCTCGAAGTCGCATGGAAGCTGCTGTCAATACCGCTCGCCTTCCAGCGTCTGCTTCTATTATCGCACTTCTACAATCAACCCCCTGGCGGATGGGATACAACCTATGTGCTACTTTGGATCTCCTGGATGAACGCAGCCATAGGTTTAACGAATGTTCTGCCAGTAGTACCGCTCGACGGGGGGTCAGCGTTAGTATCGACAATAAAGCTTATGCTTCACAGATCCTCAGCCCAGCGCCGCGAGTTCATCGTAAAGACACTTACAGCAGTAGTTTCAGCGGTCACCGCGGCCATGATAGTCGCTCCGATCATCGTGCCCCGCTTACGCTTGCTTATCCCATAAAGATAAAAGTAAAAGGGTGCGAGTGGAAATCTCGATAAAATATGATGAGATACTCCCGGCGTGGACGGGTGAACGGAACTTACCCGGCTGATTAAATCTCTACGATCTCGACACTCCTACTCTCTGTATCGAGGACTGCTATCGTCTTCCTCCCAGTCAGGTAGCCGCAGGCTTCGCCGGGGTTTACCACTAGGGTTCTACCCACCATTCTCACATCGATTTCGTGAGTGTGGCCGTAGACCACCACATCGAACGATCCGGTGTTGGCGAGCCGTGTAACAACGTTCTTGGTCTCCTGAAGATCCTGTAGACCGTGCATGATCAGGAAGCTCAACCCTTCAATGTTAATGAGGAGGGGTTGCGGTGTGAGAATAGCACCCCGATCCTGCGCTACCCTTGACAGGAGTACCACCTCCCCGTCATTGTTCCCGAAAACCCCTCTAAAATCGAAACCTCGCGCAAGGATTCTCCTTAAAGTGAACGGTGCTATGATGTCACCAGCATGGATCAGAACCTTTACATTGCGACTTTCAAATTCGCTAAGTGCCTTATCTACAGCTGAAAGATTGTCGTGCGTGTCGGAAATAATACCTACCCTAACCACGGTGGATGGTTCGCAAAGCCTACTTTAAAATTTAGCTCCCAGCTCGGCTTTCTCGCAGACTCTCAAGTGACCATCCTGATCAAGGTTGATCGGGCGTCCAGATCGCTACTTACCTGTCACATCACATCTTGATTACCTCTAGCAATTCGGTTTCAACACGCTCGAGTAGGTAGTCTAGCCCAATCCCCGTTAACGCCGAGATAAAAATCAAGTTCTTCGCCTTGTCGCCCAGCATTCTGACCAGCTGGGAGGCTTGCTCGGGAGTGGTTATGTCGACCTTGTTGGCCACTAGGATCAGTGATCCTCTGCCAAGGAGCTCCTCGACCTCGTTGTAAACCCTCATCTGAAAATCAAGCGGAAAGCCGCAGCTGAGAGTAGGATCGAACAGGAAAACCGTCACCCCCCTCAAGTGCTTCAGCGCAGAAACCGCGCGCCGCTCTATGGGCCCCTTCTCCGAGAGCGGTCGGTCGAGCAGGCCCGGAGTGTCGATAGCTTGGACGCGCGTATTGGCAAGCTCCAGGTGACCGACGATCACGTTCGTCGTCGTGAACGGGTAAGGCTTAACCTCGGGTTTCGCTCTCGAGATCGCTCTGAGGAGAGAGGATTTCCCAACGTTTGGTGCTCCGGCTATAACGATGGACGGTAAAGTAGGGTCGATGGACGGCAGCTTGGTAATTTCCCCCTGCCACTCCCTAATCAGCCTGAAGCACTCGTCCAAGCTTTCGAGGAGAGATTGCAGCCTACCGAAAAACGCTTTTCGAGCCTTACGCGCCTCTCTCTCCTCAGAGCTCGCCCTTACTTCTCGCGCGGCCTCTGCGGCTATTCTCCGCACCAGTCTTGCGACGGATCGTATACGCGAAAGGCAAACCTTGTAGGTGTTCTCATCGATCATCGTCAGCAGCAGCTCGCGGTAAAAGGGGTGAAGCGAGTCGAGGAAAGGCATGCCTAGCGCCACCCTCAGCAGCTTTCGACTAACATACTCCGATGCTGCTCTGATCCTCGATAGCTCTATCCCCTTTATCGACGCTAATCGATCGCGCCCCCTCCTTGATGCAGCCCTAGATGCTCTACGCTTCGCAGCCTCGAATAGCTCCTCCCAACTGCTCGGTGCGGGCTCCAGCCCATCCAGCATTTACACCGAAGTGGCTAGGCAACGTTTTTATCCCTAGCTTAGCCCACAGATCGGTGGTGTAGGTGGCCGAGTACTACCCAGGCGCCACAGCTCTGGGGATAAAGACTCCGGAAGGGGTTGTTCTAGCAGCGGATAAGCGCGTGACTTACGGTTTTACGCTTATGAGCAAGACTGGGAAGAAGGTATTCAGAGTGCTCGACAGGATAGGGATAGCCAGCGCAGGCTTCATCGCCGACATGCAGACCCTCGCTAGAGTGCTCGAGGCCGAGATGAGGCTGTTCGAGCTGGAGAGCGGGCTCAAACCTCGCGTGTACAACGCAGCCAGGCTACTCTCCCTGATACTGCACAGTAGCAGCCGATATGCCCCCTACATAGTCGAAACAATAGTGGGGGGTATAGACGAGGAAGGGCCGCACATATACGTGCTTGACCCCCTGGGGGCCGCCATAGAGGACGATTACGCGGCCGTAGGAACGGGGGCGCAGCTCGCCATAAGCATCGTGGAGAGCGAGTATAGGAAGGATCTTCGGTTAAGCGAGGCTAGGGCGCTCGCACTAAAGGCAGTGAAATCGGCTTTCAGCCGTGACGCTGTGAGCGGGGATGGAGTGGACCTCCTCATAATAAGCAACGACGGCGTAAAGGAGGAATTCGTACCCGTTTAGAGCTGGGGGCACAGCTTTAGCAACCTTTCAGCTTCCCGCAGGGTCGGAGCCCAAGTTTGGACAATAACGCGTGCGCGAGGAAAGGCTTTTACAAAGCCCTCGACCCGCCAGGGGGGCATGTAGAGCACCAGA
Source organism: Thermofilaceae archaeon (assembly GCA_038731975.1). Classification (NCBI taxonomy): domain Archaea; kingdom Thermoproteati; phylum Thermoproteota; class Thermoprotei; order Thermofilales; family Thermofilaceae; species Thermofilaceae archaeon. The sequence goes on from JAVYQJ010000001.1 coordinate 22,774, forward strand.
CCTTTACCGGACGCTAAAACATGACGGTAGAGGTCGAACCACCGCGGTGAGCCGCAATCGTTGCCGCTGAGCTCTTCGCGAGCACCTGGAACCCACTGCATAGCTGCAAAATTCAGCTTTAACAGGAGTTCTGTGTGGACTAGCTGGCCCGGACCATCCCAGTGGTATACCGGGTGATCGAGGTGCTCACATTGCTCACGAAGGTGCGGGACGACGAACCCCTCGAACTTTGCGGGTGAAAGCATGTAGGATATGTCGCACTGCAGCGGGTACCACCTTTTTGGCGACCAAAGCCCCATCCACGCTGAGGTACCCTCGTGGCCGTACTCCGTCATTAATCTGGCGAACCTATCGTAGCAATCGATCCACAATCTCGTGACGTTTTCTATGGCTGCCGAAAGCTCGTTTGGACACCTGTAAAGATCCTTGAGAAGCTCCGTCGTTCCTCTTAAGGCAGCGATCACGTCTAGTACTCCTCCGATGTCTGTCATTCCGACGATGAACCTGCCCTTGTGAGCCTCGAGCGCCTTCCTCGTGGCGTTTTCCACCCGCTTCCACCAAACGTTGTTCGTGTCAAGCTCAGCCTCGCTCAGCTCCATCAGGGATCGGATGCCCCTCTCGCGCTGATTACCAAACCACATGGTATTGTTAGTAAAGATTGGCTCGGCCCCGAGAAAGGCTGCTAGTATGCCAGCGCCAAAGTTTATCCATAGGTTTGGGTATGCTAAACCACCAAAGTAAGTTTTAGAGCACCAGTTCTCGAAATTCGCTATTGCTATTTCGGGCTGATCGGGGAATCGGCAGAAGTCCCACCCATCGTAGGGTGGTTGGCTATCATGCGGAGCTACGACCTGAATGAGCGGGGCTCTAACTTCGCCCTCCCACCACGCTGCGAAGGTTTCACGCGCGAGGTTCCAATCCTCCTTGTAAACAAGGGTCGCCACATTTTTACGAATAGTGGAAAGTATAAATCGATGTCTACCTGGTGATAGATATTTCGCGCAGATCCTCCAGGTACCTTGCACCAGGGCCCTCCCTGAAGTACTTGAACGCTGGCTCCAACATCCGAGCTAGTTCTTCAGCTACAGCCAGCTTGAGGTCTAGTGGGTGTACACGCCCTTCGGTGTACGCTTTAGCCAGCTCATCGTAGGTGGTGAAGGAGGTCTTCGTGCCGGTTTTTCGGTTAATAATCTCAAACTCCTCTTTCCTGTCCCGGAAGAGGATGAACTTCGCGATCTCGAGGATTGGGTTAAGCTCGGTTTCTCTCGGTGGGCAGTAGGCGGCCTTCACTTTCTGCAGTATCTCCTCTGGGCTGTCGTGGATGAAGATCGCGCTTTGAGGCTTGGACTTTGACATCTTTGCTTCGAGGATTGCCTCCTCAAGCTCGTCGCGGGAGCCGGAGGCTCTAGCCTTCAGGATGGCTGAGCGTGCTGCTTCATCTATGTTCATACCGGTCAGCAAGTGGTGGTGCACGGCAACTGGGGTGTAGCCGCCCACCCTCTCTCCGCACTCGATAGCTATCACGTGGGCTTTCCTCTGGTCCATTCCGCCGTGAGCCAGGTTCACCTTCAGGCTGAAGATGTCGGCAACCTGCATAGGCACGTACAGTAGCTGAGCGAAACTGAGGGATTCGCTCATACGCCTACCCATGATTGTCACTGATCGGCGCACGCGGGAGAGTGTCGTCTCCATTGAAACCTTAATCACGTTAGTCAGGTACTCTACTCCCAGCTTCTCGTAGAATTCTGAACCGAGGATGAAGTCCACGCGGTCCGGGTCTCCACCGACAATCTTGAGCGATACCTTTAGTGCCTCCTTAAAGTAGCCTCCCGCCACCTTCCTGATGGTCGATAGATCACCTCCCAGCTTCCTATTTATCCAGGAATGGTAGTCCGCTAGAAACACAGTGGTTTTGATGCCAGCCCGCTGAAAATCGGCGACCTTTTGCATACTGATAATCCCCGTACCTAGGTGGACGAAACCGGAGATCTCGAAGCCTATGTAGTGGCGCAGTTCTGCGGCCTCCTCAAGGTACTTAACTAATCGCTCAGGCGTTAGCACCTCCTCTGTGGGCTCCCTCATCACGAATTTTAGTACAGTTTCCGCATCCACCACGGAGGGACTGTCTGAGCGGCGCTTAAAAGTGGCGGCTCGCACCAGCCTTCTCTTCACCTATCTGAACCCGAGTTTTTCTTCATAGCCGCCACTTTATCAATGCCTGAGAGGCATAATAAGCTTGCTCGCTTATGGCGCAAATAGCAGCTCTAGGATGCAGCCGTAAAAGGTGTGGATGGCGTAACCCACCGTTAGCATGGCAACGAAGGGTATGTAGGGCGAAACCCAAACCCACTCGCCCTGCGGCTGTTGGGGGGCTTCACTTATCCTCGCTCGGAAGACTATCTTCCTCCTACCGTCCTCCGCGATCTCCGTCAAAGTGTACGCATACCTCCTGCTCAAGTATATTCTCGTTGGGACTTTCGTCATTGTGAACAACGCGAGGAGCTTCCCTGCAGTGCTTATCTCCACCCCCTCGAACAACTCGATACCCCTCATCACGAGCAGCAGGTTTCTGGCGAACAGTGCAAGGGGGTACAAGCAGGAAGCGAGCAGAGCATTAATGAATATGGAGAGGGAAGGTATCGATGAGAGTGGCGCGCGCCAATCAGGAGGTGTCGCAAGGCCTAAGCACGCAATCGCTAGGAAATCTGCATCCCCCATTAACCCGAGGGTCGGTAAGGCTAAGCCTAGCGCGAACGCTACGTACACTGAGATGAAGTATAGGATTAACTGACTCCTATCAAAGGTTGCCAGCTCCGGGAAGATTAATGCTGCTGAAGCGATTACGAGGATCAACCATACGGCATCGTCAACCTCTCTGCTCTTAATGTCAGAGTATGCCGCGTAACCGAGGATCGCCAGCGTCACCGCCGCTCTCGCTGCCTGAAGAGGGCCATGGATCACGGCACTTTCTCAAAACGCTTTTTAATAGCTGTTACTGCGAGTCGCTTGGGTCACATGGAGACGAATGAGATCCGCCGCTTAGCGCGGCTCTATGCCCTCGAGAACGCTGTTAAGCACGGCGGGCGAGCTCTCCCGCAGCCTGTGATGTCCAAGCTGCTAGGAGCAAAGCCTGAGCTTCGGCCTCGCGCTAGGGAGTTGCTGAAGATCGTTGAGGAAATAGTTCAAGAGGTTAACTCGTTGAGCCTCGAGGATCAGAAGAGGCTTCTCGAGTCAATGGCTCCGGTGGAGGAGTTTTCCGCTAAAGTTACAGCGGAGCGGCGCGGGCTTCCGCCGCTACCTGAAGCGGTTGAGGGCAAAGTTGTGACGAGGTTCGCCCCCAATCCAGACTTCGTGCTCCACCTGGGTAGCGCTAGGCCAGCGATACTCAGTTATGAGTACGCGAGGATGTACAAGGGCCGTTTCATACTGAGGTTCGAGGATACCGATCCCAAGACTAAGGCGCCCATGCGTGAAGCCTACGATTTGATCAGGGAGGATCTCCGCTGGTTGGGGTTGACGTGGGACGAGGAATACATTCAATCGCTGCGAATGGACATCTACTACGAGTACGCTAGGCGCCTGATCATGATTGGGGGCGCCTATGTATGCACGTGTTCCCGCGAGGTCATGAGTGAGAGCAGAATGAAGGGGTATAGGTGCGCCTGCGCGGCGAGAGCAGTAGAGCATCAGCTCGATCTCTGGGATCACATGCTAGCCGGAGGCTTCCGCGAAGGCGAGGCCGTACTAAGGATCAAGACGGATATCACGCATCCAAACCCATCAGTCAGAGATTGGGTGGCTTTCAGGATCATCGATACGGAGAAGCACCCCCACCCGCTCACGGGCAGCAAGTACGTTGTGTGGCCAACTTACAACTTTGCGTGCGCCATAGATGATCATCTAATGGGCGTAACGCACATACTCAGAGGGGCGGAGCACGAGGTTAACACGCTCAAGCAGAAGTACATCTTTGACTACTTCGGCTGGAAATACCCAGTAGCGGTCCACTTCGGGAGGATGGGCATAGAGGGAGCGATACTGAGCAAATCGAAGATACGCGAGGGGATTCGAAAGGGGTTCTACCTCGGATTCGACGATCCCCGGCTAGCCACGCTGCGCGCTTTAAGGAGACGTGGTTTGCTCTCAGAGGCAATTTATGAATTAATCTTACATGTAGGTATCAAGCCTTCCACAGCTCGTATAAGCTTAGAAAACTTATACGCCATTAATAGAAAGTATCTGGAAAAAATTGCGAACAGGTACATGTTCGTTCCCGACCCCGTCCCCATTGAGTTGCGGACGTGTTGTGAGCTCGTAGGTAGGGTGCCGAGACACCCTTCGTTCCCAGAGAGAGGAAGTCGAGAGATTAGGGTTTCCGCCGAGTCAGGGGTAGCAAGGGTCTACATTGCGAGGAGCGATCTGGAGGTGCTCCCTGAAGGATCAGAGGTTAGGTTGCTAGGTCTGGCAAACATCCGTATGCTGGGGGGGAACAGGGCGGAGGTCATCAACTTGGATGTCGACTACGCGAGGGCTAAAGGGCTGCAAGTGATCCAGTGGGCGCCCGTGGAAGGCTCGATTCCCGCGAAAGTCCTTGTAGCTAAGGGTGATTTAATAACGGAAGTGATTGGTGTTCTCGAGCCAGGCGCTAGCGAGCTTAAAGCTTTTGATAGAGCACAGTTTTACCGATTCGGTTTCGTTATTTTAGAGGATGCCAACCGCTACCTCTTCATCTACACTCACGATTGAGCGGAGAGGCTCCAGGGTTTTCCCCCTTCCACGATCTCCCTAGGAAGCCTGTCCTTGTACTTTGCTAGGAACTCTAGATCATCATGCTTGTCGCGCATTTCATCGGGCAGAAGTATGGGGATCTCATCTATTATGGGGTACCACCTGCTGCACGTCGAGCAGCGTAGCACCCCCTCAGCCACCTCGTACTTTATGCACTGATCGCAGCCTGGATCGCCCTGCAACTCTTCGACTTTCTTACCCCTGAATGCGCAGTAAAGCTCGCATGCCGGCTTTTTCTTGAAGCTTACGCTCCTCTCTTCATACTTTCTAATCTCGAAAACGTGAAGCTCTAATGGGAAAGTTTTATCGTAAGGGCATGCTAGCAGATCCATTAGCCTGTACTTCATCGGTATCCGGCATACCCTCTCTCATGCCTTATTAAACGTTCGTTGCGGAGCACTCGAACGCCGTAAGATGAGTGTAATACGCAAGGAGTAGCAGGTTTGACTAAGTGTACTTGCTAAAGGGGGGTTAGGCCCCTGTTCACCTCGTGAAGCTTCAGAAGATTTGGGTGACAATGCTCGTGTGGGCGTTAGCCGCTCTAGCTGTTGCGCAGAGCGTGGCTTCTCAAGCGGACCGCTTTGTCTACTACGCACGAGTTGACTACGTACTGTCAACGGGTTACACGACTTCGATCCTACTAGAAAGTAATCAACTCGTTGAGATTTCTGCGCCTCCACCACCTCCTGGATACGATTTGGCATACATTCGTGTGGAGTTCCCAGACGGCATGCCGAAGGGGGTCATACCCGTGAAGTTCGATAGATCAGAGGTGCGCGACGAGAGCGTCACAGCGCTAATATCGTTTTCAGGCTCTATCAAACTGGCCGCTTCCGAAGGTAACTTGAGCAGTGAGATTAGAGTAACGGTGAGTTACGTTAAGACAACTTGGGTGGAGCTGAAGGAGGGTGACATTACACTCAGGGTGGAAGAACCTCCACCCCCCTTCACTAAGAACGAGCTAGTTGTCCGGTTCACAATCGAGAATCACGCCCCCTTTGCTGTTAGCGATGTGAAAGCACCTAGCGGTGAAACGCTGTTAAACAATGAGCCGGCACCTGATGCTCTTAGGGTCGATTACAAGCACGTGGAGCTGAATTTCAAGTACCTGGAGCTCGGAGATTACGCGGTGACTGTTAAGCGGGACGAGAGCTATGTATTGCCTTCAGCCTTCATCGTTGTTGAACCACCCTTCAAAGAAGATGTGATAGCACCCGGTTCCTCGAAACGCTTCGGCATAGGCCAGATGAGGAACTGGAGGGGGATAGGTGCTGTTGTCATAGTGTACAGTATAGCCCCGTTGACGGGTAGAGGGTCCGGCGGCGTTGATGTTGTCGGTGAACTGGTCGATTTCGCGTACTACAGAGATGAAATCGTGACAATTAGAGCCGCCTCCTACCTGATACCGAACATTAACCTGCGCGTGTACATCAGGGCATACATAGTCTACGGGAGCTGGTTCGAGGTAAGGAACAACATGAGGTCTGCCGTCAACATAATGTACACGACGATCTTCATTAGAGAGGCCGGGGAGTGGCAGGCGAACGGGGTCTCCATAACCGTAAGAGATAGCGACATTAAGGACGCCATGGCAGCATACCTCGTCGTTCAAGTCCCCAGCTACGGGAACATCGTTGGAATCAGGACCCCCTCAGGAGCTGAGCTGGGGAGCACTCAGGAAGGGTTACTACCTTGGGGGAACGAGTACCGGGATGTGCGAGTCTTCCTCAACGAGGCCTACATTCAGGTCAAGGCGTTCAACTCGATTGAGACTGGCACTTACTTCTTCAAGATAGATTGGAAGCCCATAACATTTAAGCTAATTGATGATGGAGGCGAGGCCGTAATAGGTGCTACGGTTGCTATTTCAGGCCCAGTGAATGCTACAGCAGTGAGCGACGATTCTGGAACAGCGACCCTCAAATTATTCAGACCGGGAGCTTACACGGTTAGCGTCAACTTCAAGGGGATTCCAGTTGCTAACCTGTACTTAGGCACGATCGCGGGCAGCGCGATCACTGTGAAGTGCAACGTTTTCAGAGTGTCTTGGCTCGTAGTGGATGCCTGGGATAAAGCCCTGGGAGGGGCAGAAATCGTCGTTAAAAACGGCGATACCCTAATCGCTAGAGCAGTCACCGGTGAAAACGGAGCAACCCCAGTCCTACAGATACCCGGTGGGCAATTCGTCGTTCAAGCAAACTACAAGAGGATCTCCTCCACGAGCGTGGAGCAGATAAGTAGCAGCGGTGTCAGGAAGCTGCGAGTTAACGTGCTGTTTGAACTGCCCTTCTTTGGAGGCATTCCAGTAACAACCCTTGAAGCAGCGTTGATGGGGGTCGCAGCCGGAGGAGGAACGATCGGTTTCGGCATCCTAAAGAGGATGAGATCTTCTACGGTTGAGGAACTCTCTGTGGAGGAGTAAACCTTAATAAAATAATTTTATTTATAAACATATTCTTAACTATAAATTCATGCTGATAAATTTTTTATTGAATCTTCAACTGAAGAAATCAAACCACAGCATTTTTAAGACTGGTAAACGCGATGAGGAAGGCAAGATGTCGCGGCCAGTGTTAGAAAAGGAGTTACCATTTATAAAAGTTGATGTAGAGACTGCGAAAAGGTTCGAGAACTTTCTGGTAGAAGTTATGAGGGAGAGTTACGGAAAATATCTGGGTGGGGCACTCACTGTTAGCTATATGGGCTCACCCGGCGTTCTGTTCTACATAGATGATGATAGTGGCCCCCTTTTAGAGGTGCTAATCCTCTACTCTGACTACGGCGTAAAGTATCGGATTTCGCCGTTGAGGGCTGGTGTCGGCTCAGCCCTCGTTGAACGCGTCTCCTCATTGATCGAGAGTGCTGTAAGATTTTTTGCTGAGACGGGAGGCTACGGAATGGCCTACTTTGTCTTCGTCCCTGGGCGACAGCTTGTTCCTCCTAGAACGGAGTCAAGGATGCATAGGGCGTTGCAAACTCTTTTCCTGAGCAATTTGGTTTTTATCTTTGCTATATCGATGGTGCTGTCGTACGCAGTTTTTGCGTTAGTAAGGGATTACGCACCTATAGTCCTGATACTAATGCAGCTCCCCATCATGCTGCTTTCGTACAAATTAGTCCCTTTCGTAATGGGTGACTGGGCAATCGATAGCGCGCATAGAAATGTGTACCTTGTGGGATTGCGGATGCCCTTGGGGAGGTACCAGGAAGTTCTGCAGAAGGTGATCATGCCGAAGCGTTTCGAGATCAAGAGGCGCTTATACTCATCGAGCATAGAGCACGGCGTTGAAATAGATGAGCAGCAAGTCAAGAGCATCTTAGTAGAGTACGGCCTAAGCCCGGACATGTACGAAGTTGAAGTGAGGAAAATCGATTTGTACGGGCTGGTTGAAAGAGTGGCGAAAAACTTCGGTATGAGAAAGCTACCGAAGATCTACCTCTCCAACATCGTTGTACCCAACGCGGCAGCATCGGGGGTAGGAGCCTCGCTCTCCTCAATCTTGGTCACCACAGGGCTTCTCTCGAGGTTGGACGAAGATGAGGTGGAAGCGGTAGTGGGTCACGAATTGAGTCATCTTAAGCGCCACGACGTTCTGACGTTTTTCGTTTTGAGCAGCGCAGAGTACCTCAGCCGGGTGTACTTAGCACTGCGATACTGGCCGATCTTTGCGACCCCTCTTGGCCTTCTCTACTTGTGGTTCTCATTAACGTTGCTATTCTTCATAGCGAAGTTCGTTGAAGCGAGAGCCGACATAGATTCAGCAGTTTTCACAGGGAAGCCCGACAAGCTGGCATCAGCGCTGCGCAAGATAGGGTTGAGGCACCTGTACGTGGAAGGCCAGTGGAGCGGCCGATTGGCGGCGTGGCTTAGGTGGGACCCACACCCGCCTCTGCTTTTCCGAGTTGAGAAGCTGGCTGGTATGGCAAAAGGGGGAACCATTCGTAATATTTGGAAGGAAGCGATGAGCAGCTGCGTAAGCGATTTCCTTACGACGCTAAGGCACGCACTGGGTTGGCGCTCGACGTAGGGTTCAATCTTCTTAAGCACATATTGCAGAAGTATCACGTTACCGATACCCTACGCAACGACGCGACCAGGCAATAAGGTACGCATAAGAAAGAATGGTGGGGGCAACTCATGTCGACTTTGCATCTAAGGAACGCACTAGGCATACTCGAATCCTTACTGCAACGAGATGACGTTAACGCCGAGCTCAAGAAACTGCTTCAGCAAGTTCGGATGGAGATCATCCAAGCTCAGGATGAGGCACTCTGGGCGCGGAGCAGAGCCCGGGAGGCTTACCACGTTCTCGAGGAACTTGTTGAGTTGCTTGGAGCCGAGGTCAGGAGCACTAAGGTGCGCGTACGAGGGGGAGAGTTAGACTACATAGGGCTCAGCCCCTACTTCGAGGCTGTGGTAAACGAGGACGGTAAGGTTAAGATAGAGAAAGTAGCAGTTGCGCAAAAGAAAGAATCATAGAGTAATCTGTAGCCGAGTGCTACCAAGATAAAGACAAGAAAAGAATAAAATGCCATGTAAAATTATCTTGCTGAACGGTGAAGAAGGGCCCAAGCTCTGAGGGTTTAAGGGTGTCATGATGAGAGAATACATGGAGAGATTCGAAAAAGTAAGCCAGAAAGTCCTGAATCGTTACTTGGTAATACTGCTTGGGGTATCCCCCGTACCCACAGTTTTATTGGCGATAGTGTTGCTACTGTTCAATCCCAGCATTCACGAGGCGTTAGCGATTAGCCTGTTGTTAGTGGCGCTCACTAGCGTGGTGTCGATTGCTATCGCTTTAGTAGCGCTTAAACGTGTTTTGGCAGCGACTCTCGTAATGGTTGTTCACGAGCTCTCTCATGTTACGCGAGTTGAGGGTGAAGAAGCCCTCATGCTAGCTAAAGGTAGAAAAAGTGAGCAAGCTAAAGAAGTCGTAGTACCTGAGGCTCCTACTCGAGCTGTAAAGCCCAGCCCAGAGAGAGCAGAAAGGAAGGCACCTACCATAGCCGTACCTGTTCAGAAGAAGTGTCCGTTCTGCGGTAGAACTCTTCCCTTTGGCGACATTCACACCATATGCCCTTACTGCGGGCGTCGCTTACGGTAAGAGGAATATCGTGCAAGCGGCGAAAAGCTAAAAATCTTGAAGTTTAGCGTGACAAACAAGCGGGATGACAAGAAAGACCTGCCCCCGCCTGATGGAGTGAGGAGATCGCGGCGGAGGACCGCTATATTTTATCGGCTGTTAAAGAGGCTCTGTATGCTTTTCTCGTAAGGCGGGTAGATGATCCCCCTTTCAGTTATTATCCCTGTAATCAGCTTTGGAGGTGTTACGTCGAAAGCATAGTATAGTGCCTCTACGCCTGGCGGTGCGATCCTTCGCCCAAAAATGACCGTAACTTCGTCACTTGGTCGGATCTCAATCGGTATTTCATCTCCCCTCTCTATGGTTAGGTCGAAGGTGCTGGTTGGTGCTGCTACGTAGAAGGGTACTCCGTGCTCCCTAGCCATTAAAGCCAGAGGGTAAGTACCGACCTTGTTCGCGACATACCCCCTTCTGGTGATCCTATCCGCGCCTACAAGCACCAGGTCGACTCGTTCCCTCTGCATGATGATCCCGATTGCATTGTCGGTGGCTATCTTAACCTCAATTCCCGCCGTCTTCAGCTCCCACGCCGTTAAACGTGCCCCCTGGAGGTACGGTCTAGTTTCGAGGGCTATCACCCTGAACCTCTTCCCCTTTTCGTGGGCCACGTACAATGGTGCAGTTGCTGTTCCGTAGTAACTAGTGGCTAGCGATCCGGCGTTGCATATCGTCATCACTGTGTCGCCATCCGAGATCAACCGCTCACCGTATTCACCTATCTTCCTATTGGCTTCTTCGTCCATTCTTTGGATTTCGAGCGCTGTAGCTACGGCTCTCTCCTTAGCCTCCTCAACTGTTGCCGCCTCTCGTATGCTCTTAAGAACTCGCTCGATCGCCCAGAAGAGGTTAACTGCCGTAGGCCTAGTCCTCCTTAGCTCGTTAGCGCAAACTTCCATTTCTGTAAGGAATTCTTCCATCATTACCGCCCGAGATTTCGTGGCTGCCAACGCCATCGCGAAGGCTGCTGCGACGCCTATGGCAGGCGCCCCCCTAATCTCCATCCTCCTGATAGCATCAGCTACGCGGCGCCAGTCATCAGTTTCGATGTACTCGAGCTCATGGGGGAGCTTCAGCTGATTAATCAGCCTGACCCGACCATCTACCCACTCTATCGTTTTAGGTAGCCTTAGCACGGCTGGGGATTAATGTGCTCCAATATATTGCTGTTCTGAGGCGAGACGCTTCATGTAGGCTCGCGCGAACAAGCTAGCCACTCTTAGTGGCTCGGGTACGCTGCCGTGCAACGTGAACGAATTGATCACGACTTCGGCTTCACGCTTGTTCAAACCGTAGAACCTTACGAAAACTCTAGCACCAGTCCTCCTGATTAAAATTGGCTCTCGGGGACCTAACCTATGGTACATTTCCAAGCGTTTAATATCGTTTCCAAAGTATTTCACTATGTAATGCTCTATCCCAGGAGATTCTTCGTAAGTTAGGCTCAGCAGCGGAATCTGGGTCTCCCTGTATACGCGCTCCAGATCTATGATGTTAAACCACGATATTATGCATCCGTTTATCATTATACAGTTAACATCTTTTCGGCCTAAAGTTTCGATGATCGACAGGACTCCATCTGTCGCGTCGAGACCGCCAACAGTGACCTCCGCTAGAGCGGCGCCGTCTATGATGTAATCCCTCCTCATAACGACGCCCGCTAACGCAGATTTGGGGTGCGTTCGCAGGAAGCTCTCTGCAATGCCAAGACACCTGAAACCCCGCTTGTAAGGGTTCACTTTCATCACAACGTCAGGAACTTGGGGAAAGAGGTTAAAACTTCAGGGCCTTGCTCGGTCACGAGCACAATGTCCTCGACTCGAATGCCGAAGGCTCCATAGACGTAGATGCCGGGCTCTACGGTAACCACGTCGCCGGGGAGAAGGGATGTAGTTGCTTCAGCATTTAGGTAGGGTTCCTCGTGAATATCTAAACCTAAGCCATGACCTAAGCCGTGGTTAAAGTACATCAAGAGCTTCTCGCGCCTTAGCGTTTCGACAGCCGTCATATGAACCTCGCGCGCCTGAACCCCGGGCTTTATAACCTCGATTGCGCGCTCTTGCGCCTTAAGCACTGCCCAGAACTTGCCCTGGAACTTACCATCGCATCCGCCGTAGGTAAGAGTTCTGGTAAGATCGGAACAGTAACCATCAACTCTAGCCCCCAGATCTATCTTTACAGGATCGCCGCGCCTCAACTTCCGGAGCGAAGGTTTAGCGTGAGGATGAGCGGAGTGTTCGCCAAAGGCTACTATCGGCGGGAAAGATGGCTCACACCCGCATCTCATGATGCAACTCGTGATCTCTGCTGCCACCTCAGCTTCAGTAATGCCCGTTTCTAACATTGTGATCGCTTTTGCTAAAGCCCGTTCCGCAACTCTGGCAGCGCTTCGGAGAGCCTCCACTTCGGAGGGATCTTTCCTCCTCCGAAGGGTCAAGAAATCCTTTGTCAGGTCGACGCCGGCAGAACCGAGTTCTTCCTCCAGCCTTCTACGGGCCTCCTGTGAAAGGCCTGCATACCCCCATCTCCCCTTTCCAGCGCCTTCGAGCAGCTTCTTAAGAGCGTCGTAAAACCCCCCCAGAATCGCGTTCTCGTACTCAGCTACTTCTCCCTCCTTAAGATACGTGAAGTGTTTACCAAGCTTGGCCTCATCTAAAGTTCTTGTGAACTCCAGCCTTGAAGAAAGCGTAACAATATCGTCGAAATTGACTATGGCTGCCGAAGGAGCATCGCTCCCTATCAGGTACTGGATGTTAGATGAACCCATCACTATGAGAGTGTTCAACCCCTTCTCGGCTAACAGCTCCCTCACTCTTGAAAGGTGCGTTGAAAAGTCCACCACAACATCTCGATAAGTGCCGGCCTAAAAACCCAATCCATTGTAGCACGAGCAAGGGCCCGTCTCTTAGTACGGACTACTGCGGCGCTATCGAGGCTGCCAGTTCAACGTTAGCTGGGTTTAGCTCTAGGCATACACCGCAGTAATTGCAACCGGAGACGAAGCCTTCCTCACGTATGAGCCCGTATGGGCAGAAACGAGCTCCCTCACGAGCATACACCTTTAGCTTCCTGCTAATCGATCTCCATGACAAGGGTATACCGCTGCTACGTGAGGGTCCTGTGTAGGATAGCCATGAGAGCATGTAGGTTACGTCGTACAGCCGTATGGGCACGATCGAAGATAGGATGTTCTGTTCAACCTGAGTTACGCAAGCTAAGCTTACGTCTAGTGACGTCAGCTCCTCAGCGACGCCTAAGAGCAGCGTTGTGGAAACATGTGGGGAGTGTAACCTAAAGAAGTGCTGGCCGAGTTTGTACACCAGGTTGGGCGTGAGAACCAGCGCTGATGCCCCAGAATCTATGACCATCTTACTCAAGCTCACGAGGCTTGTGCTCGCAGCATTTATCTTGAGCGTTAAAGGAGTCTTCAATAGTGCGCTAAGCTCCTTAGCGAGCTCAATTATGTATGCTAGATCCTTTCCAGCAAGTAGGCAGGACAGGTTCACGTCGAGCTCTACCGCATCCACCCCCCTGCCTACTCTCTCGATGAGCTCCTCAGCCTCCTTGAGGCTCCTAACCGCTATTGATAGAACCCTCCTCGCTTCGGTGGGTACCGCGTTCAGAAGGGCTTGAATCTCCTCAACTTGCGAGCTTAAGGGACGCGTTAATGCGAACGCGCCCCCCGAGTCCACGGATAAGAGCTTAAACCTGGTATAGGCATTTGACGAGCTATAAAGTGGATCCACGATGGAGACGGTAGGTGTGAAGACTATAGACGCCCCGTTGGCAACCGCGTCTCTCACCATGAGAGTAGATGCTACCTCAACTTCGCTGCTCAAGCCCCACGCACTTCTCAGCTGTAACCCAGCAAAACGAGGCAAGATCCTCTCAAGCCATTTGACCATTCAGGAGGATTTAAAACTGCTACTGGCTTCGTGCGCTAACATGTGTACGCTCAACTCCCGCCTAAACTTCTAGTGCTCAGCTCCGTGAAGCTGAACGTGAAACATCTTAGGCCAAGATGCGCTTAAATTCTTCAGCTATTCTTTTGTAACGTTCGATGTCTTCTTTGGTTATGCTAGGTTTGACAGCTTCCATCGACTTCAGGAAGTGTTTCATTGTAACCTTAGTGGGCTTTCCCGCCTCTCTAAGAGCGATGATTGCAGCCTCTTTGCACAGAGCGGCCAGGTCGGCACCTGTGTATCCCTCCGTCGCGTCCGCGATTTTCTCGAGGTCTACGTCTTCGGCTAGCGGCATTCGCCTCGTGTGCACTTTGAGGATTTCAAGCCTTGCAGCCCGGTCGGGCGGAGGCACGTAGATGATCCGGTCAAACCGGCCGGGCCTCAACAAAGCCGGATCAATAATGTCGGGCCTATTCGTCGCCCCGATCACTACGACCCCCTCCAGTTTCTCTAACCCGTCCATTTCCGTCAGCAACTGGTTCACGATCCTATCCGTGACTCCTGAATCAAACCTGTACCCGCGTCGTGGGACTATGGAGTCTATCTCGTCGAAAAAGATGATGCAAGGAGCTGCCTGTCGAGCTTTCCTGAATATCTCTCTGATTGCTCTCTCGCTTTCGCCAACCCACTTGCTGAGGATCTCCGGGCCTTTAACCGCTATGAAGTTCGCCTCACTTTCTGTCGCAACCGCCTTCGCCAACAGAGTCTTACCACAACCCGGCGGACCGTAAAGCAGCACACCCTTCGGAGGGTCAATGCCCATCTCCTTGAAGAACTCGGGGTGCTTAAGGGGCCACTCCACTACCTCCCTCAGTTGCTGCTTCACGTCCTCAAGTCCACCAATATCGTTCCAGCGGACCTCTGGGATTTCGACGTACACCTCCCTCAAGGCTGAGGGTTGAATATCCTTGAGAGCGTCGAGGAAGTCGAGTCGCGTTACTTTAAGCTCCTTCAGGAGCTCCGGAGGTATAGAGGGCTTGTTCAAGTCGATCTTTGGTAAGAACCTGCGAAGGGCTCTCATAGCAGCCTCTCTACACAGTGCAGCGAGGTCAGCGCCCGTGAACCCGTGGGTGATATCGGCTAGCTCATCAAGGTTAATGTCATCGGACAACGGCATATTCCTCGTATGAACTTGAAGTATCTCTTTCCTAGCTCGCTTATCGGGTACGGGGAACGCTATCTCCCTATCGAAGCGCCCCGGCCTCCTAAGAGCTGGGTCCACGGCGTTAGGGCGGTTCGTAGCGCCGATTACGATGACGTGACCCCTGCCTTTCAAACCATCCATTAGGGCGAGGAGCTGTGCTACCACACGTTTCTCGACTTCTCCCGTTACTTCCTCCCTCTTGGGCGCGATCGCGTCAATCTCATCAATGAAGATGATCGCCGGCGCGTTCTCTTCAGCTTGCTTAAAAATCTCTCTTAACCTCTGCTCGCTCTCACCGTAGAACTTGCTCATAATCTCAGGGCCGTTAATGGCAATGAAAAACGCTCCCGACTCGTTAGCGACAGCTCTCGCCAGCAGCGTTTTACCGGTGCCTGGTGGGCCGTAAAAGAGGACTCCTTTGGGCGGGTCTATCCCCAAGTGAGAAAAGAGTTCAGGATGCTTTAGGGGAAGCTCAATCATCTCCCTCACTTTCTGCTTAACTTCTTCAAGATCGCCGATGTCTTCGTAAGTTACCTTTGGTATCGCAAGCTCCGCTTCCGACACGGGTTCGCTTCTCACAACGACTTCTGTTTCAGGCGTAATCCGCACAGATGCGGCGGGCTGAGTGGAGACTACCACGAAGCGCAAAGCCGTGTTAAACACTGGTATCTCTACGACGTCTCCCCGTCTAAGGGGTCGGTATAGAAGCCGCTCTCTAACGTAATCTGAAAACTCGGGTGAAACGGTGAGCCCGCCGATCCCCATCGGTGCTAGTGTTATGCGCTGCGCAGGCTGCAGTTGCACAGGGCGGACTGACACGCTCTCGCCGATGGATACGCCCGCGTTGTGGCGTGTAACCCCATCCATCCTGATGTAACCCAACCCTTCATCCTCAGGGTAGGCCGGCCACGCTATCGCAACAGTTGTTTTCTTTCCGGTGATCTCTACAGCATCACCCGGCTCTATCCCCAACTTTAACATGATGCTTCTATCGATCCTCACAATCCCCCGGCCCACATCGCGCTGTTTAGCTTCGGCAACTCTTAGAATCGCCTCCTTATCGCGTGAAGCCATATGAGCGCTGTTCTGAGCTGGGGGCTTAAAAGTTGTTCCGCGCCTGCTGTTCAGGGGGCTTTACGCCACGATTTCGATGGTATCCAAATCATTTAATTCGAAATCTATACCAACTTTTACGGGATTAAACCTAAACCTGCGCTCATTCCACACTAGGGCGTATTTGAATTCTTTGACTAAACGACTGTGAATTCTCTCCGCTACGTCAACCACTCGCGCTCCCCGCCGCAGGACCAGTGGTTTCTTGCTGACCTCTCCATCCTTGGAGGTGTACACGCGAATTAGGTTGAGGCTTCGGAAGAGGTGCTCGCCGATCGCATCCTTCAACTCCTCCGAGTTGGTACCGTCAAAGCACAGCACTTTCGTCCAGCTCGCGGCGTCCCTAACTATGGCTAGAGTTTTTGCGCTGCGATCAAGCTTCGTCACAATTACCACCGACGGCTTGTACGCGGTAGACTCGAGAATAGCGGCTTCTACATCGTCGAGAGAGGCATCGTCTGTGAGCCAGACCAGCGCGTGGTAGATTCCGTAATCGCGCAGCAAGTTCGCTACCTCGTTTACGCGCAGTCGGCCACCGATGACGCTCACACCCCCACTGCCCCTACGCTCTATCACAACTTTCCTCCTCTCCTCTTTGAGAGCTATTCCCCTGTTGCGCAGCATGCTTTCCAGCATAGATAGCTGAGAGAGGGGGTCTTGCTCACCGTCAATCACCAAGGCTATCGCGTCGGCGTTGTAAGCCAGCGAAAGCGGCAAGCTGTTTCGCGATGAACCCTCTGAAGGAACGAGGGAGGGGGTGTCAACTACCTGGATCTCGACGCCGCCATCCCAGATCATCATTCCAGGCTGAGGCTTCTCCGTCTCAAACGGTATCTCACTGCAAGGAACTTCAACGCCGGTCAACGCTTTGAAAAGGGTGCTCTTCCCCGAGTTTGGAAACCCCAGCAGCACCAACTGGATATCCCCCTCCTTCTCAACGAAAAGGGAACGTCCTCTCCCACTGCTCTTACGCTTAGTTTTCTCGAGCTCTATCTCTTCCCTCAAGCGCGCGATCTGACGTCGAACCTGCATCAGAAGCTTCTCCGTACCCTTATGGCGCGGAACGGTTGACATAAACTCGATCAGTGCCTGCAGGCGCTCTTCCTTCGTTCTGGCCATCTCAACCTTCTTCCACGCCGCCTTGGCTTGAGGAGGAAGGTTTGCCGGCATTTCAAAGCATATCTAGGTTACTACCTTAAGTGTCTTTGCGTGCCCCCTGGTCTGTGATGCAGCAGTTCCTAGAGTGCGCTTTCAAAAGAGGATTGGGTCACGCAGCCAAAGGCTGGTACTCACCCGACGGTGAGAGAGGGTTGAATGGGCATCCAGAGGCCAAAACCGAGAGAATGTGTGGAAGCTCGGACTACTATGCATGAATGATACCAATAAAATACACGTATGATTAGGGTATTACGTGAAGAGTAAGATCCTGATCGGGGCTCTGGCGTTGGCGCTGGGCTTATTGACTGGAGGGCTTGAAGGCCTGATACTGGCAGCCGTGGTTGTCCTACTGTTAGCAATTCCCAACCACAGAAGTAAAAGGTACATAATAAGGATTGTAGCCTAATTTTTCTCGCCAGCTAATAATTTCAAAACATTCATTAAAGGTGGCTTAAAAAAGCCTTACTTGATGGGAGCAGCCTGTGAGTGAGCGATTCAAGCAGCTTAGCCCCTCAGAGTTCTTCTACCGGAACAGGGAGATAGCAGGTTTCTCGAACCCAGCAAGGGCTGTCTACCAGGCTGTCAGGGAGCTTGTGGAGAATGCATTCGACGCTACCGAAATGCATGGCATCCTCCCTCTCATCACGATTCAGCTTAAGGAGGATTCCGAAGGTAGGGTCTTCCTTGCGGTCGAGGATAACGGCATTGGAATCTCGTCTCTCGAGGTGCCAAACGTCTTCGGCAGGGTCTTCTACGGGTCAAAGTACGTTTTGAGGCAAAGTAGGGGCGTGTTCGGCTTGGGAGTGAAGATGGCAGTTCTTTACGCGCAGATGACTACTGGTCAGCCGGTCAGAGTTAGAACTGCTACAAGGCGTTCGAAGTTCATCTACGAATTTGAAGTGATGATTAGCATCGAGAAGAATGTCCCCATAATAAAGAGTATAAAAGTCTCAAAGAATGACTCAGGTTGGCATGGGACGCGAGTAGAGCTTGTACTTAGGGGGAACTGGAGTCAAGCCAAAAAGAGGGTGGAAGAGTACATAAGGCGGACGGCCCTCATAGCGCCTTACGCTACCATCATCTTTGAGGCACCTGACCTATCGTTGAAGTTTGAGCGTACGATGAGCAAGCTTCCACCATCGCCAGTGGTAGGTAAACCTCACCCGAAGGGTGTGGACGTGGAGATGCTCAAAATGATGATAGAAAGTACGAAGAAGAGTGCAACACTACAGGAGTTTCTGATGGAGAACTTTGATGGGGTCGGAGCCGTCACGGCTGCGAAGTTCTGCGAGTGGGCAGGCTTTGATCCGAATGTTAAAATAAGGAATTTGAAAAATGATGAAATAGAACTTTTAGCATCTAAAATGCAAGAGTTTAGTGGCTGGAGAAGGCCGAAAGCAAACATGTTATCTCCTCTTGGCGAAGAGCTTCTCATAGAAGGCGTAAAAACGGTTCTAAACCCTGAGTTCGTAACCGCCGTTTCAAGACCCCCCTCTTCATACGGTGGCTACCCCTTCATTGTCGAAGTCGCGCTAGCTTATGGAGGCGCGATAGCTCCGGTTGAAGCTCCGATGTTGCTAAGGTTCGCTAACAAGATACCGCTCCTATACGACGAAGGTGTAGATGTGTCAACGAAAGTAGTGCGCGATAAAATAGACTGGAGGATCTACAAAGTGGAGTTCCCCGCACCCTTAGCGATCGTGACACATGTATGTTCCACGAAAGTCCCCTTTAAAGGGGTTGGAAAGGAGGCAGTAGCTGACGTGCCCGAATTGGAGAGCGAGTTAGAAGCTGGAGTAAGGGAGTGCGCCCGAAGGCTGAGGCTTTACCTCTCTCGCTTAGAGAAGCAGCTGGAGGTGAAGCGGTGGGAAACAACGATTAGGAAGTACATCGATGATGTCGCCAGATCAACGAGTTACGTGACAGGCATTGACGAAAACGTGCTTCGAAGTAAACTGTATGACCTGGTTAGGAGCAAGGTTGCAAGGGGTGGTAGCCGGTGAGAAACCTGATCGATCGTCACAGGGCAGAGGCTTTAAAGGCGCTGGAAGAGGTTGGACGAAGGATCGCCTCTCAAGTATTGAACGGCGAGGAACCCTTTCTGGAAATACCTGTCAGAACGCTAGCCAACGTAGTCTGGGATCCGAAGTCGAAGCTGCTGAAGTTAGGTTCGAAGAAGCTGAGGAGGGAGTTCCTCGATATGGGGGAAGCGAGGAGATTCATGCAGACTGTCTTAATGCTCTCCCTGATCGTTAGGGCTATCCGAGAGGGGGACTACCCAACCATAAGGGACCTCTACTACGCAGGGAAACACACTTTGGAGTACGTTGACGAGTTCGGCAAGCCGAGAAGGGAGGAAACGTGGGACACGCAAAAGGAATCGGACTCCATTATTCAGGATCTAGAGGTGCTTACAGGACATCTAAGGGAACACATGGGTATTCTGCATGATACTAAGGGCAAGATAGTTGGGCGCATCGTGATCCGATCGGGGACAGACACTATCGATTGTTCGCGCATGGGTGATGGTGCGTACTCCATCCCGCCGAACCCTGACTCGCTTGAGCTGCTCAGCGTAGACGCTGAGTATGTTTTGGTGATCGAGAAGGATGCGATATTCAACAGGCTGAACAAGGAGAGGTTCTGGGAGAAGAACAGGTGCCTGCTGGTCACAGGTAAGGGGCAGCCGGATAGAAGTACGAGACGCATGGTAAGGAGGTTGTGGGAGGAGCACGGGCTTCCTGTGTACGTGCTCACAGACGCGGATCCTTACGGATTTTACATTTACAGCGTATACAGAAGCGGATCGATAACTCTCGGTTACGAAAGCGAGCGATTAGCAACTCCTGGAGCAAGGTTTCTTGGGCTCACTGTAACGGACATCTACGACTACAAGATACCGCGGAACTTCATCATAAAGGCGAAAGAGAGGGACTTGAAGAGGGCTCAGGAGCTCCTGAACTACCCTTGGTTTAGGGAATCTAAGGAATGGGTTAGGCAACTAAAACTATTCCTCGAGAAGCAGGAGAAGGTTGAGATCGAAGCACTCAGCGGTTACGGCTTCAAGTTCTTAACGGAGAAGTATCTTCCGGAGAAGTTGAGCACAGGCGCTTGGATCGAGTGATCAATGTTCAGACAGCTGCGGGTCATCATTGCTTAAGGCTCGAGCATTCACCTCCATCATCACTGTTAACTCAGGTTTGAGGGCTCGTAAAAAATCTTCCCCTTGCGAGCTCAGCACCTTTTATAAGCAGCTTCAAGGTACGGTTCACAGTATGGGTTCAAAGAAGCTGGCTATCGCTAGGCTATCTAAAGGCGGTAAGAAGTTTGAGGTGGTTGTGGACGTGGAGAAGGCTTGGAAGTTCAAGGAGGGGGAGAACATAAGCATAAGGGAGATCGTTGAGAGCCCGCACGTCTACTACGATGCACGGAAAGGGTTAAAGGCATCGCCCGAGGATCTACATGCGGTTTTCGGCACAGACGATGTAATCCGTGTCGCGGAGGTGATCATAAAACAGGGAGAGCTTCAACTTACGGCTGATCAACGGCGCGAGCTCATAGAGATGAAGAAGAGGCAGATCATCGAGTTCCTTTCACGCAACGCGATCGATCCTCGCACCAATGCGCCTCACCCGCCGAAGAGGATAGAACTCGCGCTAGAGGAAGTCGGATTCCCAGTTGATCCCTTCAAGCCTGTTGAGGTGCAAGTCCAGGAGGCCATAAAGGCCCTCAGCCGCGTTTTACCTCTGAAAATCGCTAAAGCCTTGCTCGCAGTCCGAGTTCCCCCACAGTACGCTGGTAAGACGTACACTGCTCTTAGCCGGCTTGGGAGGATTGTGAGAAGCGAATACTCTAGCGACGGGTCGTTAGTGGCGGAGCTCGAAGTGCCCGCAGGCTTAACAGAGAGCGTAATATCGCAGGTCGGCGCGATCACAAGGGGGGAGGGCGAGGTGAAGATTTTGAACATAGGTGGTTGAAGCATGCCATCCCTGTACGTGTCGAGTGGGCAGATAGTCGTGCCCGGGGAGCTTGTAGCAGAAGGGTCCTACGAGGTCAGCGGTCCGCACATGGTTAGCGGCAAGAAGTACTACGCCAAGGTTCTGAGCGTCGCTATAGTCGAGAAGCCGAGAAAGATTCGCTTGATCCCCCTGAAGCGGAGCTACATCCCCTCCGAAGGGGACCTCGTAGTGGGAAAAGTTATTGACGTTGGACCCACCTTCTGGCTCGTTGACATCAACTCACCCTACACAGCCATCCTTCAGGCTTCAGAGGTCTTCCCACGGCCTTCGCCATCTGCTAGGGATCTGACGGAGATCTTCCAAGTAGGAGATGTAGTAATCGCTAAAGTATTGTCGTTCGACTTCCTCCACGATCCTCTTCTGACCGTGAAGGAGTCGAAACTGGGTAAGATGGAGAAGGGTCTGCTGGTGGAAGTTCCGCCGACTCGTGTTTCTAGAGTCATCGGTAAGAAGGGTCAAGTTGCCGACTACCTTAAGGAAACCTTTGGTGTTGAACTAATCATTGGGAGGAACGGGCGCGTAGTAATTATAGGTAGAGAAACTGATCGTGAGGCTGCGGCTGCTTATGTAATCAAGCGGTTGTGTGCAGAGCCGTACATCGAGGATCCTCTTGAGGCTGCAAAGAAACTCGTATCTTCCGCACTGGTAGGTAGGGGGTGAAATCGATGGCGGAAAAGGGTAAAGTTAAGCTATTGACGGATGATGGGAGAAGGCTCGATGGGCGTGCGCTAAACGAGCTCCGAGCTTTCCGCATTGAAGCGGGAGTACTCAAAAACGCGGATGGGTCCGCCTACATAGAGTGGGGAAGGAATAAGATTATAGTGGCAGTTTATGGGCCCAGGGAGGTTCATCCACGCCACGAAGCTCTACCGGATAGAATGCTACTTAGATGCCGTTACTCGATGCTACCCTTCTCCGTAGTCGAGGAGAGGAAGAGCCCCTCACCCACCCGAAGGGAGATAGAAATATCGAAGGTGATCAGGGAGGCCCTGGAGCCCGCTATCTTCCTCGAGGAATACCCCAGGACGTCGGTCGATGTTTTCATCGAGGTTATCGAGGCAGATGGTAGTACAAGAGTTGCATCAATCACGGCTGCGGCCGTAGCTCTCGCCGACGCCGGCATACCAATGAGAGACCTGGTAGCAGGAGTCTCGATTGGAAAGATCGAAGGCAAGCTGGCAATCGACCTTAACGGTCTTGAGGATCAGCATGGTGAGGGCGACATGCCAATCGCTATGATGCCTAGGCTCAGGGAGGTGACGCTGCTACAGGCCGATGGAAGATTCACCCCAGAAGAGATCGTTCAGGCTCTCGAAATGGCGAGGGAGGCTGTAATGAAGCTTTACGAGGAGCAGCGGAGAGCTCTAAAAGAAAGGTATTCAAAAGTTAGTCTAGAGTACGAGTAGGTGAGCTGAGTGAGCGAAAGAGTGTATACCGTGATCCCTGCGCCGCGGCGCGAAGCTATACGCTCGATGATAAAGCGGGGTGAGAGAGTCGATGGTCGAAAGCCTGAGGAGTTTAGGGAAATCTCAATAGAGGTTGGAGTCGCAGGAAACGCGGAGGGGTCGGCAAGAGTGTCCCTAGGGCACACCAAGGTGATCGCTGGTGTGAAAGCCTCGCTGGGTCAGCCTTTCCCCGATAGTCCCGGTGCGGGTGTTCAGGTAGTTCATGCGGAGCTTATCCCGCTAGCATCTCCAATATTTGAACCTGGGCCACCGGACGAGAATGATATCGAGCTGGCAAGAGTGATCGACAGGGGCCTTCGCAGCGCGCCAGCTTTGAAACTGGAGGAGCTGGTGTTGATCCCGGGTAAGCAGGTTTGGCGTATATTCGTAGACATATACCCTATTGATCATGACGGCAACATTATTGATGCATCAGGGCTCGCTGCAATGGCAGCGTTGCTAAACGCCAAGATACCTAAGTACACGGTGACTGCGGAAGGCACGCTCCTTAAAACCGAGGAAAAAACGCGGTTACCAATAGCAGACATACCTGTCTTCGTGACACTAGCCAAGATCGGCGACGCGATAGTCATAGATCCCTCCTACGAAGAGGAGCTCGTCATGGACGCTAGGATCACGTTCGCTCTAACGAAGGACGGTCACGTGTGTGCCATACAAAAGGGTGGAAGAGGAGGCTTCACGGTCGAGGAGTTGACAAGGGCGCTTGAAATGGCACGGGAGGCCGCTCCTAAAGTGCGAGCTAAACTGGAAAGCCTACAGGCTTAACCCAGAGTAGCCCGCGTAGATGGCTCGGGTGGCGAATTTAAAAGGTGCTGGTTAAGAGCTTCTTTTACGCCGTGAAGATCTTCGTGCTAAACGAGGAGATAGTTGATGACATTCGCTCAGCCATCAAGTACGCCAGGCGAGCCAACCACAGAGTAATGCTCGTACTCTTCGGTGAAAATGATGGGAATCTAGTAGCCGCAGCAGCCGAGGCGATTAACATTTTCTTAAGGTTTAGCGAGATTAGAGCGGAAGGAATACTTTACATGTACCACGCGTTCTATGAGGATGGAGTATCGAGGAAGGAACTGTTTGAAAAACTAGTGAAAGATCGCGAAACCGTTACCTATATACCGTACCATGAGAGCGAGAAAGTACTAGGTAGAACATTCGACGCGGCGGTGGTAGATCTAATCAATAATCTTGAGCCGAACGACATTGGCCGAGTCTCAGGCGTTGTCGCGGGCGGCGGATTATACGTGCTCATGATGCCTAGCCCGCAGCGGCTGAACAAGATGGTAACAAGGTTTCAGAGCATGCTTCTAACTCCACAATACGGCGCTGAGCACCTTAGGAGATTGTTTGAGGAACGTTTTATTCGTAAACTTTTCCAGTTCGACGGTATAGCTATATACGATGTTGATAACAGAAAGGTGCTGAAGTACACAAACTGTCCCAAGGCTGTGGCAAAGGTTAGAAAGATAAAAGTAGAAGTTCCTCAGAATAGGAAGTTTCCCGACGAGGTATACAACCTAGCGGTTACGCAAGACCAGGTTGAGGTTCTTAGATTGCTTGAGAGATTCTACGAGAAGGTTGGAGAAGGGGAAAAGCTAGTTGCCGTCATTACAGCCGACAGAGGGAGGGGTAAATCTGCGGCCGTTGGCTTGGCTCTGGCGGCTCTAGCTCATAAGCTGAGGAGAGCGAAGGGCCGGTGCAGAATCATAGTAACTGCGCCGAATGAGCTTAACGCGCAGGTGCTGTTCCGTTTCGCTAAGCTCGGGCTTACGAACCTTGGGCATAAGGTAGAAGCAATCGAAGAGAAAGGATACGTAACCGGACTGAAGTCAAGGGGAATTGAGATAAAGTACTTCAGCCCCCTTGAAGCCGTCACGAAGAGAGCCGACATCCTGGCAGTAGACGAGGCCGCATCGCTACAAGTTCCCATGCTCTTCGCGCTCCTAAGAAGGCACTCGAAGGTGATCTACTCTTCAACAATCCACGGTTATGAAGGTGCAGGGAGGGGGTTCTCCGTCCGCTTCCTGCGGAGACTAAAGCAGTTGAGGAATGTTGAGATCCTTCAGTACGAAATGAGCGAACCCATAAGGTATTCTGCCGGCGATCCTGTGGAAAGATGGGCATTCGACACTCTCTTGCTAGACGCTGAACCGGCGCCGATAACCGAGGAGGACCATAAGCTAGTTGAGGAGAAGAGAGTAACATACTGGGCACCCGATCCTGAAAGTTTCTTCCTAGTGGACGAAAAGTCGTTACGGGAGTACTTCGGGATCTACATAATGGCTCACTACAGGAACAACCCCAACGATTTGGGAATGATAATGGATGCCCCCCACCATCGAGCTCGGGCTCTTAAGCTAGAGAACGGCAAGATAGTCGTTTCTATCGAACTGGCAGAAGAGGGCCCCCTTGACGAGGAATTGGCTAAACAGTGCGCTAGGGGGGCGTGGATAATGGGTAACATCATACCGGATCGATTGATAAAGTACTACAAGCTAATAGATTTTGGCAGGTTTAAAGGCTTTCGAATAGTCAGGATAGCGACGCATCCGGATCTCTGGGGAAAGGGGTTAGGTTCCTTAGCTCTGAAGGAGATCGAAAATGAGGCTGTGAAGGAAGGGTACGACTGGGTGGGTGCAGGCTTCGGAGTTACTCTGGAGCTCCTGAACTTCTGGCTTAAGAACGGCTACGTGCCGCTGCACCTATCGCCCGAAAGAAATCCAGTGAGCGGTGAGTATTCCGCGCTCGTCGTTAAGCCGCTGAACGAGAAGGTTGCTACATACGTAAGTACGATGGCCATGGAATTTAAACGAAGGCTGCTGCTATCGCTTGCGGAACCCTACCACGATTTGGGGCCTCGGATCGTTCGAGCGCTGTTGCGCTCAACGCCAAGCGTCGACGTCACGTGGAACTTAACGCCGCACCAGATCGGTAGGTTAATCTCGTACGCGCAAGGAGATATGACGCTGGAAAACTGTATGGACTGCATGGTCGAGCTAGCTAGAGTGTACTTCATGAAAGGGTTCAATTTCCTTAGCGAGGAGCAAGAACTGCTGCTGATCACGAAGGTTCTTCAAGCTAAGAGCTGGCGCGTCACGTGTGCGGAGCTAGGAATGACGCCACCAAGAGCTATCGAACTCCTCAGAGGAGCCGCAAGAGCGATGTGCACGGAGATGCTTGGACTCAGGACTGAAGAGGATAGTCAAAAGTACCTTTTCTTAAAGTTAAATGAATGAAAAATAACTATTTAGAAACCTTGTTTAGCTGGATCAGTTGGTTTTACAAACTCTCTCATGAGCACGGTTGCGTAAGATCCCCGACGTAGCACGAATCGGAAGTTCGCCTCAGGCGCGTCATTGCTGATGACCTTCCACTCTAGCTGGGAAGCGTTCATCACGAAGGGTCTATAGGTACCTTTCGATGATGCCTCCGGCATCGCCTTGATCTTAAAGGAGTCGAGCGATAACCCCTCTTCTCTAAGCACCTCGTTTTCTATGAGGCCTGGCTCGCCCTCGGCTAGAACGCTGGAGTAGCCGAAGACATTACCTACCACGCTCGCTTTTCCCATCGCAACCAGTTCGCGAAGCTTGTCTAAGTTGGTTGTTCGAGCTCGGAGGATGGCACCTTCGTTGTCTCCAAGCATGACAAGATCGCCTGGAACCGGTTCTGCTAGCGGTAGCCCTGCTTCGATGCGCCTGCTCAGCACCTTGTTGAACAGGTATGCCTGGTAAGCCTCGATGAACAGCTGCCTGACTGCCACTGGAAGGGTGCGTATTGCTCCTGTGTAATCACCGGGGTGCTTGCAAAGGTATTGTAGAATCATCCGTTCATGGTGCAGCCTTTTTGGGAAAATCTTGAGGGCACCTTCAATATCCCAGGTTGACGCCAGGTACTGCCTGGCTTCTCTCGCTCTCTGCGACTCGTATGGAAAGACCCGCGTTAGGAGCTCTCTTACAGCCTCTTCAAAGCGACCGTGTATGATCATCCTCCCTATCACATGGGTGATAGGCCTAATTGTTCCGAAGCGTTGGTAACCGTAATAGTTCGGTGCCCCACCAGCTTCACAAATTTCATTTACCAGCGAGCTTATCCTTTCCTCCGCCTCACTGGGGGGAACGCTCAATCGCCTCACCGTTATTTCAAAGAGGTTACCCACGAGCATGCCTGGAGCAAGCTTGAAAGGCATACGGAAAACGTCGTGAATCAGAACCTTCTCACCAACCCTCTTCGGTATTGAGCCTGGGTCGATGCCTTCGCCGCAAACGAGCTGGAATGTGATAGCGCGCGAGTCCTTTAGGCCGGCAGCACTAAACCTTTTGTGGCTGACGCCGATTGCGCGTGCCAGAGCGCGCAATGCTGTCAACGTATCAACGCCTCGCTTCTCGAGTAGGAACCACACATAGTCCCCTGAACCGCTGAGCTGATTGGAGCAACCCGGTCTGCAGAGAATGTTTCCAAGAGCGATCTCGAAAACTTTGAAATCCTCCAACCTTTCACGTAGAACACCCCCGATACCCTCTCCCTCCGTTACGTAGAACAGAATTCCGAGATCTCTGTCCAGTTGCGAACGCGTTGGTGCGGGCATTACTCTATAGCAGCTTGAGTTTGCCGGTCAACTTGTCTACTAGCTCCTCTGGTGCGGGCCCGATCGCTACCGCAGTTACGGTGCCCGGGGGCAGCTGCGTTAGACCCATGTCGGCAATCAATGCTGCTGGGAGGTTCATCATCAAGGCCTCCCTGTAAATACTCTCCAACTCCTCTAGACTTGAAACCTTGAGCACGATTTTCTTTTGGCCGCTCTTCACCCACTCTTCGAACCAATCGGGCCTCTCTCTCCTTGCCACCTCAGCTGCGGTGACTGCGGCATGTGCAACTTGTACCGCCAGCTTCCCTTTTCCCATCTTAATGTCAGTCCTGACGATGATCGCCTGCTTTGTCATCCTCGCTTATACCCGATTCGCCTCAGGAATTCCATCCTTTCACGCTTTTCACTGTCCCCCTCCACTCCGACGGGTTTAAACCCATCAACGACTCCCAGCACAGCGCGTCCCTGATCGGTCTCAGCTACTATGACCTGAACGGGGTTAGCTGTCGCGCAGTACAGCGTCACGACCTCCTGGACGCCCTTAATGACGTTCAGAACGTTAATGGGCCAAGCCCCACGCAGGTAGATGGCGAAGAAGTGACCAGCACCAACCTCGAAGGCAGTCTTTGCTGCGAGCCGCTTTAGTTCCTCATCGTTCCCCTCGACTCGGACGAGCCGGTGGCCCGATGCTTCACAGAACGCTACTCCGAAGCTTGCGCCCGGAACCGTAGTGACGATCGCCTCGTAAAGGTCCTCCACCGTCTTGATGAAGTGGGCTTGGCCCAGTATGACGTTTGTTTTCTCTGGTACTTCCACTTGTACAACGAGGATTTTCGGCTGCACAGGCGGCCATTATCAACTGTTTTATAAAATGCTTTCGGGAGTCGTTTGAGCAGACGGACATTCTTCGCAATAACCATTTAAGCCGTCGAAAAGGAGGGGATACGCGGGTCTGGTGACTCAAATGTCGGATAGCTCTTCAACCCTCGTGCTTGACCGTGTTAACTACCTTCAAATCAAGGATCTGCCCCCCGATGAAATCGGCGAGCAAGTTAGAAGGTACATCCCTCTTCTCTTTCCAAAACCGGGTATTGACTACAAGGTCTATCTAAGCGATTACCCACCGCTTCGCGAGGGGGAAGAGCTCGTCACGAAGACCCTATCTGTCTGCCCCTACTGTTACTCGCTAGTCACGGCCGTACTCGTGAAACGGGATGGGAAGGTCTACGAGCGCAAGGTGTGCCCCGAGCATGGCGAGTTTGAGGAACTGTATTTCGGAGACTACTCGCTCTACGAGCGCTTCCGGAGATGGCAGAAGGATGGTAAGGGAGTGTGGACTCCGAACGTTCAGTTGCAAGCCCTATGCCCCTACAACTGCGGGCTTTGTGCCCGGCACAAGAGCCATACCGCTTTGCTGAACATCGCTGTTACGAATAGGTGTGAGCTGAGATGCTGGTACTGTTTCTTCTACGCCGTTAAAGCCGGCTATGTCTACGAGCCCTCACTCAACCACATACGATTCATGCTGCGAGAGGCTAGGAAGATGCTCCCCTACCCGGCCGTCGCTGTGCAATTCACGGGGGGCGAACCCCTGCTGAGAGAAGACATCGTCGATATAGTGAGGATCGCGAGGGAAGAGGGCTATCATCACGTTCAGGTCAACACTGAGGGTGTGCGGCTAGCCTTTGAACCGGATCTAGCGGTTAAGCTGCGGGAAGCCGGCACAAACGTCATTTACATCAGCTTCGACGGTGTAACACCGTACACGAACCCGAAGAACCACTGGGAGATACCCTACACGCTTGAGAACCTCAGAAGGGCGAAGCTAGGCGCTGTGCTCGTTCCTACCGTCATCAAGGAGTACAATCTGCACGAAGTCGGCTCCATCATCCGCTTCGGAGTGAAGCACGCGGACATCGTGAGAGGGGTCAACATGCAGCCTGTATCTATCGTGGGGAGGGTTCCAAGGAGGGAACGCGAGAAACTGAGGGTTACAATACCCGACGTTCTGGCAGAGATCGAGAAACAAACTGGAGGCCAAATCAGGAGGGAAGACTGGTACCCTGTGCCTACCGTAGCGCCAATTTCGAGGTTCGTCGAGGTGGTAACGGGAAGACCACAGTTTGAGCTCACGTGTCACTTCGCCTGCGGCGCTGCCACGTACCTCTTCTGGGACAGCGTTGATGAACTAATTCCGATCACGAGGTTCGTCGATGTAGCAGGTATCATGGAGCTGCTGGACAAAGCAGCGAGTGACATCAAGCGCGGGAGGAACAAGTACATCGTCCTACTGAGTACTCTAACGAAGCTGGGTAAGTACGTTGATGTAAGCCAAGCTCCCAGAAGGTTCAGGAAAAAGAGGAAATTCCTCCGATACATCTTCAACATACTAGTGAAGCACGACTACTCCGCCTTGGGAGAGTTCCACTACCAGTCCCTCTTCTTGGGCTTAATGCACTTTATGGACACTTACAACTACGACGTCAGCAGAGTGCAGAGGTGCGAGGTGCACTATGCCATGCCCGACGGAAGGATCGTGCCATTTTGCACATTCAACGTCCTCCCCGAAATGTACAGGGATCGTGCTCAAAAGTTCTTCTCCTACACGATGGAAGAGTGGGAGAAAATCTCCGGAAGGAAGCTTTCCGAAGAGGTGTACGTTCGAAATATTAAGAAACTCATGAGCGGTGAGCCGTACAAGAGAGCTTACGAAGGCATAGCAGATGTATTCTCCATACCCTACGAGGAGCACGTCATGGCATCGAAACGCTTCGGGATACCAGTGGAGGAGTGAAGCCGCGATGATGGTTAAAACGTTCGATTTTTACGCTAGGTTTGACGATCCAATCCCCCGCACGGTCAAAGCCAAGGGGAGGCTTTACCTAGTTGAGAATCACAGGTTGACTGAGGTTCAGGGTACGACGAGAACCTTCATTTTGTCAGAGGATGCTCTCCACTTTGATATGGACTTCGGGGATGCCCTGCAGCTGAGCATAGCTGACATTGCACATGCGATTTCACGGGATGAGTTCGACTGCAAAGTCTCTCTATACGAGGCTGAGGGTGTTGTCTTGAAGCTTTACGATGTATTGGACAATAACTCTCCAAAGAAGCTAGTGATAGTTTTTAAACCGAATAAAGGCGAAGAAGCAAAGCGCTACGTGTGGAGCATGACTAACAGGGTTCAATGGCAGAGCAGGAAGACGGAGATATCCAAGCTGCTCGAGTTACATGAGACCGATCTAGCTAAACTTATCCCCGATTGGGAGTGACCGACCCGAATTAATGTTCTAGGCATTTCGGCAAATGCCTAGGTTAAAATCGTCAGCTATCAACTATGCTTTTATAGTAATATATAAGTATTTACTGAAAAACTTATAAGGAGAGCGCGAGGTAAGTTGCGGAGCCCCTATGACGGATTCTGAGAGAAATCATCTGCTTGAACATGTTGTCCTCGTTTCTAAGGAGATTTTAAGAAACACCAAGTCCCGAATGGTCTCGATAAAGCTCCGTACCCTTCTACGTTACGCGTATGTAGCGTACAAGCAGAGGACCACCGACCTGAACGCCATCAGGGGGCTAGTTCCCCGCGTGAAACCCCCATCTAGGTTGACCAACCAATACTTTTACCGGGAGATGGAGAGGGTTCTGAGAAACAATTTTAATATTAGGATAGAAAATAGGAGACAATTTCGGTACGTAGTTTTCTACAAGTAGTGATCTTCTGATTTTTTATCCTTCGTTTTTGACTCCTTTTCTCACTTTGACAGCGACCCCCGTCTTCTTCGTTAGGATTGTGCTGCCACTTACTACAGCCTTACCGATGGCAACTAGGTGTCCCTCATCGTCAACAACGAGGGTTTCGTCACCAGGTTTAAGCTCCGTATCAGCTGCTACCACATGTTTGCAAAAGACACTTCTTCCTTCAGCTACAAACTTGGCTAAATCTTTCTGAACCACCACGCGAGATTTAGGGAATGGAAGTATAGCTAGGAGTTTCTCGGCCCCTCTTAGCGATGGTACGAAGAAGCCGTCACTGGCCCTTATAGTGCCTATCAATTCCCCATTCACGTAAACCTCCCTTATCCTGCCCGTAAGAGGCGATCTACGCACTTCGACAACCCCGTTCAGCAGGTTTTCAGCCCCTTTCCCAAACTGATAGGCCAGAAGCGCCCTTAGCTCTCTCAACTCCAAGTCACTTGGACTGGATAGCCTAGCCTTATCCATAATTCATTTCCCTTTATTGTTCGAATTTTAACTCCTCAAGGATTCTGATAGCCCTCTTTAGTTTTTCAACGGCTACCCCATTGTCGAGCGCCTCTAAATCGCTGCCGCAGTTCGGACACCGGAACATGTAGTCTACTACTTCGTCGAACGAGTACTTGAACCTACAACTGGGGCAGTAAAAGAAGCTGTTACCCTCCTCGTACTCTAACCGGCGCTTAAGAATCTCCAGCGCTTTACGCCGGCGCTCCTCTAGCACCCGAGTGGGGAAGTCGTCCGTTAGCCGCCAGTAGTACAGGTACCAGCCCTGATCCACGTCCCTAACGCGACGGTACTTCACCAACCGCGACTCGTAGAGAGCGTTCAGAGTCCTCCTTATCACGCCAATCTCGATTCCCAATGCTTGAGATAGTTGCTCATCCGTTGCTTCACCTACCTTTATCAGCCGGTCTATGATCCTACCAGCGATCTCGCCGTGAATTTTCCTCGCAAGCGTAGATAGTACCTGCTCCCTCTCACTCACCAATTCATCACCCCGCTACACCTGAATCGGGTCGATCCCAGCGTAACCCCCTTAGGTTAATTAAGTCCTGCTCCCCTTATCAAGCTTTTCTAGATGGTGCGTATATCGAGGGTACCGAGTGTAGCGCCCCCTTACCTACTGGCTTGGTTTGACTTCTGCGGGATGCTAAGGAAACTCAGTTTAGCCGGAGATCTTTTCAACGATTTTGCCGCGCGGCGAGGGTATAATCCTTATTTTCGCGTTGAGGTATTCCCTCAACAACTCTGCTCCTCCGAAGAATCTATCGAGGAAGACGGCTAAAGCGCCCACCTCGCTGTGCGGCTGGTTTCCAATGGCTACATTGAAGTCTGCGAGCTCGTAGAGCTCTGCAGGAACCTTCTCAGCCCCCACTACGACCATGACTTTCTTACCTCTCCGCTTGATTCTCTCAAGAACATCAGATCCTACGATGTTTTCTCCATACATCGTCAAGTGAACGACGATGCCCCCCTCTTCCTTCCACTGGTTGATGGCATCCCTGTACGAACGCACTACTTTCACGAAAAAGGGGCCACCCCAGGTTTCAACGACCCTCTGGATGCTTTTGATAACGGTCTCCTCGATCTCCCCCGCGAAGATCACCCCCTGAGCGCCGAAAGCTCTCGCAACCAAACCCACGTGAGTGGATATCCTCTTATCCCTGCCGGGCCTGTGCCCTACCCTCAGGACAACTACTATCGGCTCTTCTCCAGCCTCGAGATGAACGCTCTCAACCACTCCTCCCTCCCCTCCACAATCGCCTTAACGCGGCCATCATCCTCGATAATCTGCCTGATGTAGACTTGCTTTGAAAGCTTCGAAAGATCTTCAACCGTCGACAGTTCTATTTCAGCTACAGTATAGTTCGGCAGCTTATCGAGTATGCTCCTCTTTAACGCATCCAACCCAAAGCCCGTTCGTGCCGATATGGCTATTGGCTCCAAGCCCAGCCTTCCGGCAATTTCGAGCGCGTCGTGCAGCTCATCGTCGCTGATCAGATCTACCTTATTGGCCACCGCAAGTACTCTATTCCTATCTACTCCCAACGATTGAAGGGTTGTGAGGCTGGCTGTAAGTTTCCGCTCAATTTCGCTGGGCTCCTCGCTGGCATCATAGATCAGTAACACTAGATCCGCGAGGACAACCTCTCCGAGGGTCGTGTAGAAAGCGTCGAGGAGCTGCGGGGGTAGGCAGTCGATGAAGCCAACGGTGTCAGAGACTATGACGGGGCGGTTCTCGATGATCGCGCGCCCCATCTTCGTGGAAAGAGTGGCGAAAGGTTTACCATCTACGTAGGCGGCCTGCCCGGTGAGTGCATTGAAGAGCGTGGTTTTTCCGGCTCCCGTGTAGCCTGTCAAAGCCAGGTAGTAGAGGCCGCTATCAATGCTCCTTCGCCGCCATCTTTCCGCTTTGCGAGCCCTTAGCTTGGCCAGCTCTTCCTTGATCTTCGCGATACGCCTTCTCACGTGCTTGTAGTAGGTATCGATCGCGTACTCGCCACCGCCCAAGAAGCCGTGCAGCTCGCCGATCTTCGCTAGCCTAAGCCATTCTCTGGCAAACGAAAGCTCTCTGCTCAGCTTGGCAAGCTCGATTTGAAGCTTTGCCTCCTTACTACCAGCCCGCTTGGAGAAAATCTCTAGGATGAGGTCGAACCTATCAATCACTTCGACTTTAAGCTCCTTCATTAGGTTGTAGGCCTGGTGGGGTTTAAGCTCGTTGAAGAATATGACCTTCTTCGCTCCCTTGCTTTTGACGAGCTCGGCCAGCATGGCTACTTTACCAGCGCCAATGTTGTACTTGGGGTCGGGATCCCGAACCTGGCTGACAACGTCCACGACTACGTAGCCCGCAGCCTCCGCTAGATCCTTAAGCTCGTACAGAAGGCTCCTTTCACCTCTACGCCTTCGTTCAACTAGGATTACGGGCGTGTACTCTACTCTTCGTCCTCCTCTCTGAAGACCACTATGTCTCCGAGCGTTTGCTCCCAATCGGCTCCCACCCCCTCCTTCCCCACGCGCTCCTCCTCTACTACTTCTACTAGCTTAACTTTAAGAATTCTCTCAAGCTTTTTCGCTAAATCGACGGGAGGGACTAGGCTTCCCTCCTCGATCCTCCTGATAACTGACACTTTAACCCCAACCATAGCTGCCAGGGCGTCTCTCGTTAAACCAACGCGCTCCCTAGCCTCCCTAATCACTTCAGCAAAATCCTCGATCACCTCCTCCGTGACTTGCGTTCTCCGGACGCGCGTGGGGACTCTTTTTGGTTCTCTCTTAGGCTCAACCTGACGCCGCTGGCCCAGCGGTCCATACACTTTACTGGCACGCTTAACGCATCTCTCGCAGAGGATGAGCTCAGCCCTATCAACGATACCCAAGTACGGGACCCCTCTAATCTCCTCGCCACAAAGCTCGCAGCGCACAGTGCAGAGGCTCGGACGCGCTTATAACGTTTTGCATCGTGAGCAACTTTAAAAGAACATCAGACTAGAGAGCAGCAGTGCCAAGCAAGATACTTACGGTGCGGGAAGCGCTAACTCACCCAGTGAGGAGGCAGATCATGCTAGCGCTATTTGATAATCCCGGCATAAACTTGCGGCAATTAGCCAGGTTGCTGAACATCGGCCCGGGAACGCTCGCAGGTCATCTGATGATTCTGCAAAGGCTGGGACTCGTGAGGGAGGAGCGAAAGGGCAAAAAAGTTTCCCTATACGTGAATGAAGAGTTTGTATTAGGGGCGTGGTACCGATGAGTTTCATATACGCGCTACCAGATGAAATAAAGAGCGGAAAGACGACCGACGTGTACTTTGAGAGGACACTCCAGATCCTAACTGGCGAAGGCTTGGACAAAGTGGAAGTTGCAGCTGAAGTGACGATCAGCGCGATCCCAGAAGACTATAAGTGGGTAGTGTACGCCGGGTCAATTGAGGTTCTCCGACTTCTCGAGGGTAAACGCGTTAATGTCTACTCGGTACCGGAGGCTACGCTACTGAGGCCGGTGGATTACAGAGGGGTTAGGATGCCGGTCATGGTCGTAGAGGGGCCGTACGGGGAATTCGCCCTCTATGAGACTGCTCTCCTTGGTTTCCTCGCGGCAGCATCAGGGATCGCCACGAAGGCCGCGAGAGTGAAGAAGGCTGCCGGGGACAAGATCGTCCTATCGTTCGGCGCCCGCCGAACGCACCCCGCCATAGCTCCGTGTGTAGACTACTACGCCTACATTGGGGGCTGCGATGGGGTTTCATGCGTAAAGGGTGCAGAGCTTATCGGTATACCCCCGTCAGGGACGATGCCCCACAGTCTCATGATCGTGTTCCGGGCCGTGAGGGGGGACCACACGCAGGCTTGGCTCGCTTTCGATAAGCACGTGGATCCCAGAGTCCCTAGAGTCGTGCTAGCTGACACATTCTGGGACGAGACGGAGGAGGCGCTGAAGGCAGCCGATCTCTTGGGCGATAAGCTTTGGGGGGTGCGCCTCGACACCCCGGGGAGCAGAAGGGGCAATATGACTTCCATCGTGAGGGAGGTTAAATGGAAGCTAAAGGCTGCCGGCTATACCAACGTAAAAATTGTTGTTTCAGGCGGGCTTAACGAGTACAGCATCCCAGCCCTCGCCGAAGCGGGAGCCGACGTCTTCGGGGTGGGCTCAGCTATAGCCAATGCACCTTACATAGATTACGCACTAGACATCGTGTCTGTAAAGGTTGGAGAGAAGTGGGTACCGATAGCGAAAAGAGGTAAGTATAGTGGGAAAAAGCAGGCCTATAGGTGCTGGGAGTGCCTCATTGACCTTGTCGTGCTCGAGAGCGAGGGGGCACCCAATTGCCCTCGCTGCGGGCGTCCCATGCAACCCCTCCTGGTCAAAGTGATGGAGCAAGGAAAAATATTGGTAGAAGTGGAACCACCGCAAAAGCTTCGTGAGAAAGTACTTTCCCAGATAAAGAGAGTGGAGTTGTAAAAGTCGGACGATAAACCGTTAAAACAGATCCTTCTGAGTGGGTGCCTACAAAATCCGCTTGGTGGGCCCGCCGGGATTCGAACCCGGGACCTCCCGCGCTCCTAGTCCGATTGACCCGCTCAGCTGCAACCCGAAGCTTGTAAGGCGGGCGCCCCACCGCTGGGCCACGGGCCCGCGTGACCCTTAAGCAGGCAATTTAAATAATCTGCTGTGCCCTTGCCGCCTGTGAGCTACGAGTACGAGGTTATACACAGGCCGGAGCTGGGAAAATTCCTCATACGATTGGCGCCCGGAACCTTTGCCTTCTTAGGCTATGAAATAAGGGAGGGCAAGATGTACATAACGAAGACTTACACTCCGCCCGAGTTCAGGGGAAGAGGGATTGCGACCCGCTTAACCGATTACGCGGTGAACTGGGCTAGAGAGAACGGCTACAAGATTGTTCCTGTGTGTAGCTTCGCCGTCAACTACTTCAAAAAGAATAAGGAGCTGCAGCACTTACTAGACGAGGAGGGGTTCCGCGCGCTTCAGGGCTAACAGAGATCGATGCAGCACACCGCCCTAACGACACCCTCCCTAGCGGACATCAGGCAGAGCTTATCGACGATGATACTCTCGCTCATCGTCCGGCTGGCTTTAACAGCCTTCAGTACTGCCTCATACAGATCAATGCTGGCCTTTTTCCGCGTATGAGCAATCGAAACATGCGGTCTGAACGTCCCGTACCGCTCCTCGCAGTTAGGAAAGAGCTGGGACAGCCCGTCGCGTAGCCTAGCGAGCAGCAGCTGGCTATCGAGCGTGGGGACTGCAGCTAGGTACCGCGGCTTGGTCTCGTTCGGGAATGCTTGAAGCCCTTGGAATTCCAGTCTAAGCTTTGTATGCCGTACGCTCGAGAACCTGATACATGCTCCTATGGGGTCGGGCAGATAGCCTAAATAGAGGAGCGTTAAGTGCCTCTGCTCGACGGGTAGCGGAGTAAAATCCGGTGGTATGAAGCGGTCGAACCTCGTTAATGGGGCGAAGAAGCCGATGAAGTAGGTCGTCATGCTAGCGGTGAGATGAGGGGTAGCAGGTATTCTTTCACCGTGGATGAGATGTCCTCCGCCGAGATCTTGGACAAGGCAACGATTGTACAGGAGTTGCTGACTCCGAGCACCAGACCCTCACTCGTCTGGAAGAGGACGTATCGGATCTCGCTTGTCGCGGCGAATTCCTTGTAGAGCTCGCTGTCGGAGACCGCCGCTCCCGAAAGAACGACCCTGCGGAGCCCTGGAACCCTTACCATGTCGAAGACCACAAGCTTGATCACGCTGCCAGCGAAGGCGTCTAGAACCTTTTCAGGGCGCAAGGTGACTTCCAGGACTTCCACGTTGGCTAAGCGCGATAGCATCCTCGCGGCCTTTGCAGCCCTTCTTCTACCGGCAAACACTATGAGGAAGGGTTTCCCCCGGAAGTTGTAGATCTCGAAGGGGACTTTCAAACCCTCGGCTAGCTCCACGGAGCCTACAGCACCCGTGCCCGTCCTCCGGGCGGCGACTCCCGGGGAGCCCTCCTCGAGCGCCTCGATGATGCGGTCTAGCGTTGTGCCCTTCAACTCGTACACTTTGCAGGCTAGCGGCATTCCCCATGGAAACTCCCCAATGCTGTAGTAAAGGTTAACGCGCAACTTTGTACGCAGGTTTAAAAACTACAAGTTGAAGCGGAGCCTAATGTCCGCTGGCGAGGTAGTCGTCATCAGAGACCCAGCGGTAGCTAAGCTCCTCGCGGACGACACCAGAAGGAGGATTCTCTCCCTGCTCAGGTACGCCGAGATGACACCCCAGCAGCTGGCGAAGGTTCTCGGTAAGAACGTTTCATCAATCACCCACCACCTCTCCGTTCTCGAGCAGGGAGGTCTCGTTAAGGTGGTGAAGGTGAGCAAGAGGGGTAACCTCCTAGTCAAGTGGTACAGGGCTACAGCCCGCAGGTTCATCGTCTCCTACGAGCTGGCGGAAGGCTTGATCCCCGGCAGCGAGGACTACGCCTCAATCGTTGAGGAGCGCGCTAAAGCTGCGGCCGCCAATCTGGCGGCTATGGCGCCCCACTTAAGGGACAAGATACCCGAGCTGGCGGAGCTCATAAGGAAGGTACACGTCCTCTGGATCGAAGCTTACGAGAAGGCTATGGAGAAGTGCCCGAAGGAGGGGGATGCCTGCACCAACGATATGACTGTCAAAACCCTAGCGGCTGTGCTCCTGTATAAGAAGCCCGAGTACAACGCGACCCTGAAGCGCCTCGCGGAAGTGCTCGGTGATCTCGTTGGTTAAAGCCAGCGCCCCGGCAAAGACTATACTCGTCGGCGAGCACTTCGTCGTAGCCGGCTGCCCCGCGATCGCTGCGGCTGTCGATGTGCGCGCAACAGTTGAGGCTGAGAGGTTGAGCACTAGTGGGATCGTTGAAGTGGACTCCAGAGAGCTGGGGAGGCAGGTATTCGAGACAGGCAAGGCGGCCAGCGGCCCCCTCTACCCGGTGTACGTGGCAGCCAGTGAGGTCCTGAAGCTCGCTGGCTGCAACATCGGCCTTAGGCTGCGAGTGGAGTCGGGCATTCCGCCCTCATCGGGCATGGGCTCGTCGGCGGCAGTAGCGGTAGCGACCGTTACGGCTGTTGCCGCACTGCTCGGGATCTCCCTACCCCCCGACGAGATATCTAGGGTAGCCTATGCGGCCGAGACGCTAGTCCACGGGAGGCCCAGCGGCATAGACAACACGGTCTCAACCTACGGCGGCGTCATCTACTACAAGAGGGGGCAGGGTTTCACCAAGCTTAAGGCGGATCTAAGCCCCGTCCGCATCATACTGGCGGACAGCGGCATACAGCGGTCCACTGGCGAGCTCGTCTCCAAGGTTCTCGCGCTTAAAGCCAGGCACGCTAGCATCCTAGACCACGTCTACGAAGCGGCGGCAAACCTCGCGGAAGCGGCTAAGGTGGCGATAGAGCGCGGCGACTACCCCACGCTGGGCGAGCTGATGAACATCAACCACGGGCTCCTCAGCGCGATCGGAGTTTCGAACGTGAAGCTAGAGGAGTTGGTGTACGCTGCCCGCCAAGCCGGAGCCCTCGGAGCCAAGATAACGGGCGCGGGAGGTGGAGGAATGGTACTCGCGCTAGCCTGGAGCGAGGACGCGGGAAAAGTCGCACAAGCGCTCTCTAGACTATCGGAGCGAGTAATCGTAGCTACCATAAGCCAGGAGGGAGCAAGATTAGAAGCCTAGGTGGGATTTCCCAGACGTGGGCGAACGAATAGGGCGCTGCTTAAACTTTTTTGCTAAGGGAAACCGATGGTGCGGCCGCCGGGATTCGAACCCGGGTCCTCCGTGCGGTGTCCCCGCTCTCCGGCGTGGCAGGCCGGCGTCCTACCAGACTAGACTACGGCCGCTCTCAAGGGATTGCCGCTGGGAACGCTTTAAGGCTTTCGCGCCTTCCAGCGCCATCTGTACGCTGCCGTATTCGTCTGATGTTTGGCTATGAGTGCTCCTACGCGCCGTTTTCTAGGCTAGCGAAGAGTTTAAGTGGGCCTGTGCAACTTCTCTCCCTAGCCGGGGTCGCCTAGCCTGGTCGAGGGCGCCGGACTCATAATCCGGGCCCGGGATAGGATATCCGGTTAGCGGAAGTCCCGCCCGGAGAACCCGGGTTCAAATCCCGGCCCCGGCACCACCTCAAAAACTCGAGTCCAATCCACTAGTGTTTCAGCCCACCTTGTGCAGTACTCTGGCTCGGCAGGGTTTTCCGAGTAACGTGTTTGATATTGAATTGCTTATAATTCAGTTAGATTATTTAAACTTAATAGTCAATCAAGCTCTCTTCTAATTATCTCGCAGATCCTCTGCAGTAATGCATCACCCGCAGCAGCTGGTACGCGTAGCGCGGCAGCTTTAGGATGCCCTCCTCCCCCTCCACCGTGCTCGACAGCCGCGGGAATGAGCTCTTTGAGTGCGTCAAAGTCGAGGTCGCGTGGGACTCTACATGTTGCGACGACACTCTGCTCGCTGGGTGCGAAGAGCAGCACTGTTACCTTGCGTTTTGCTTGGGCTATGCTGGCGGCGAGGCGGCCGGCGAGACCCGCGAGCTTCACATCCCTCGCGTCGATCACTAAACCTTTCTTGGTTTCAAGAACAATATTTTCGTTAACCTTCTTGAGTTTTTCAGTGAGGATCTTTTCTGATTCCTCAGCCAGCAGCGCTACATCGTCGTTGACAAGCCTCTTCTCCTTCACCCACATATTGACGATAGCCTTCTTGTACTCGTCCTTCACCGATGGCGCGCTCAAGGCGGCAGAGAGCGAGTCAGCTAACACTGCCAGCTCCGCGTCGCCTTCAGCGACACCGTCGCCAATCTCGCCGAGCTTTGCCAGTTTGGAGTAGAAGGCTGGGTCATCCGTCGCGTCTGCAAATGCTTCCCTCACGATCGTTGAAGCACTACCATTGCTCGTGTACAGCAGCGAGACGCCGAGTGTTGTCAGCTCGAAAGCGCGCTTGACTGTAGCGGGGTGGTGGTCGATCCACAGGATCCTGCATTTCTGCTCCACTAGAGCCTTCACAGCGCTCTCGAGCGTGGGCCATGCTGCGCTGTCCACGCCCAAGTCCACGATCACTATCATGCGAGGCTTCACAGCGCTCAACTTGAGCAACGTTCTGGCGAGCGTGTAGGGTTGAGCGATCTCCAGGCTCACCTTCTCTCCTTTCCTCCTAAGAGCAGCCATTACGACGGCCGCTGATGCCAGCCCATCTAGGTCCCCATGCGCAACGACGATACTCACGCTGGTAAAGTGCGGGTAGAACATTTAAACCATTAGACCGAGAGTATTTGAGCGCGACGGCGATGCCGACGGTGGTCAGGCAACTTAACGAAAGCCTATCCTTCAAAAAGGTGTACCTAGAGAAGGTTTTCGCGAATGGCAAGACGATCACTATTCGATGGGGTTTGGTGAAGCCGACGAGGCACCACGTTTTCATTGAGTGCCGGGGCTTGATATACGCTAGGGCCCGCATTAAGGGCTTCAAGCATCTCCGCTTCCGCGAGCTGAGGAGTGAGTCATTGGCCAGCATGGACGGCTTCTCGAGCTACCACGAGATGCTTCGCGACCTCCGCCGCATCTACCCATTCGTGAAGGATGACGACTGGGTCACAGTGATCGAGTTTGAAGTGCTGGAGAGACTGGAGAAACCGGTTTCAAAGGAGTGGTTGACAAAGACAGCTGCAACAGCATCTCGGGAGGCTTTAGCGAGGGGCGTGTACAGGGATCCCCGCGAGCGCGTTGCGCTAGCCAATGTAGCCGCGGGCAGGGGGATTCTTGAAGCGCTGGAGGTGAGCGGCGTCTCCCTTGCGAGATTTATCGAGATTTTAGCTTCCCTTAGGCTTTGAGCGTGAGCCGTAGACAGCGTTCACCCCTTGCAGCAGTATGGGGGTTATCTTGTGCTCAGACTCCCTCAGTTTTATGAAGTGCCTCATGAACTCCGCTTTCACACT
Organism: Thermofilaceae archaeon; assembly: GCA_038731975.1. Lineage (NCBI taxonomy): Archaea > Thermoproteati > Thermoproteota > Thermoprotei > Thermofilales > Thermofilaceae > Thermofilaceae archaeon. The sequence continues at coordinate 64,377 of JAVYQJ010000001.1, forward strand.
TTCAATGACTCGATCTGGATCGGCTGTACCTTCAGCTATCTTACTGAGCTCGGCCTCCATTCTACCGCGCACCTCCGGTAGCACGGTCTCAGGCGCGACCTCGGATAGTGCGAGGATTAGCGCTTTACCGAGTGGGGTGGGTATGCACTGCTTTCTTACAACCTCGAAGTACTTCCTCTCGATGTTCGTGTGTATGTGCTCCTGCATCGTTGCATCGGTACCAATACCGTAGCGCTTCATCAGTCGAAGAAGCTCAGCTTCGCTCAAGTAGGGGGGTGGTTTGGTCTCCAGCTCGGCGATCTTCGCTTCGATGAGATCGACTCGAAGCCCCTTCTCAAGGCGCGGGAGAACAGTTTCACGGGGTCTTTCGAAGGGGTACACTATAGTGTAGCCCGGGTCTAGGATCCTTAAGCCCTCGGCTGTCAGTTTTATGCCGCCCACTTCGACTGCGATGAGCTGATCTTCAATCCTCATGGGAGGGCTAAGGGTGGCTAGGAAGTGCCTAACGACCAGGTCGTAGAGCTTGAATCCCTCTTCGCCGAAGCGCTTCACCACCTCCTCTCGCTTAACGTATCGGAGCGGATAGATGGGCGGGTGCGCGCCATCATCCTCTCTACCCTGCCTCACTCTAAGTGTAGGTTTTGAGAGAATAACGCTGCGTACAAAGGGTCCCAGATCCTCGTGAGTCGTGAACAACGAAGCTATGGCCCGAAGGTTGAGGGTTGGAGGGTATATCGTGGTGTCAGTGCGCGGGTAGGAGATCAACCCCTCCTGGTAGAGGTCCTCAGCTATGTCCATCGCGCGCTTGGGACGAATGTTCAGGAACCTACTAGCCCTTCGCTCCATCTCTACCGTGGCTAGGGGCTCGGGAGGCTCGATTACCCTCTCCTTGTACGCGGCCTCCACTACGACTCCTATCGGTTTCTTAAGGAGTTGAGAAGCTGCTGCCTGAGCCTCCTCTCTACTATCGAACTTCCTCTCGCTCTTAACTCTAAGCTTGTGTTCTGAGATCTTTACGGTAGCGACGATTTGATAGTACTTTTTCTTTTTGAATTGCTCCCTTTCAATCGCCCGCTTGACGACTAGGTAGAGCACCGGCGTCTGGCAAGGCCCGTAACTTATGAAACGCCCACGAGGGAGACCTCCGTTCTGCTTCTCCACGGCTAGCGTCAGCAGGCGTGTGAAGGCCGCTCCGATCGTTAAATCTAGCACCATGCGCGCGAAAACCTTGTTGGCCCAGCGGGGGTTAGGTTGGCGGGGTTGCATAATCGCATTGAGGAGATCCTCCTTCGTAACAGCTGCAAACCAGGCTCTCTCAAACCGCAGGCTCGGGTTAGCTCTTCTCATCACCTCCATGACCTCGAAGGCTATAGCTTCTCCCTCAGTGTCCGCATCGAGGGCTAGAACCACGGTGGTCGTCTGCTTGGCCAGCTGTTGCAAGGCTTTAACGTACTTCAGCATCCCCTCTCTGAGCGTCATAACCGGTTTCAGCTTGAACAACTCAAGGGGGTCCACGCTGTGCCACTTGTTGTACTCGGGTGGGAAATCGAAGTCCATCAAGTGACCGCGAATACCTATTGAAGCCCAAATACGGCCATCCCGCTTGAACGTGTAAACACGGGTCCCCGAGATCTCCGTTATCGATGGTCGACCTTCGGCTAAGTATACCGCGAAGGCTCGGGCAACACCGGGTTTTTCAGCGACGATTACCTTGTGAAACTTCATAACTGATCTTTATTTTCTCTCTTTTTTCTTTCTAGTTTCCTTTTTCTCTAATTCAACGCTCTTTACTTTAACTCCTATACCCAAAAGATTATGGAAAGTTTCATCGAGGAATCTGATGAAAGCGCCCTTCTGCCCGACAAACGCACCAAGGTTTTCCGAGTCTACTTCCACTTCCAAGTTTGTCGCGATGATGTCAACCCCACCTATGTACCTTCTAATCCACCCGACTGGGTGTATCGCAGTGATCAGCTGTTTAAGGTCGAGCGTAAGTTCTACACCCCGTAGTGATAAGCCGCTCTCCTTTTCGATCCTTTCGATGCGCTCACCACCCTTGCCTATCAGGCGGCCCAGGTAACCCTCCTTCGATATCAGAATAGCGTCCGGCGATGTCTTGATCGAGTACTTCTCCTTGAAGGGCCTTAGATCCACGACGCTCACCAGTTGTGCGTCGGGTGCATGGGTGTAAGCCAGACTGAGCAGTTTTTTCTCCTCCTCGCTCAACGCCCTCGCCCTGACGCGAGCCTCTAACGCAAGCTTGAACGCCCTTTTAGCTCCAGGTCTCACGATGTCATGGATGCCAAAGTCCACCACAAAGGTTCTATCGAGTCCCAACAGCAGCTCACGAGCCACGGCTGCTCCATTGGAGGCGCTCCACGCTTGGAAGACCGGATCCCCGGCGATCACAAGCTTGGACGAGTTGCCTAACCTCAGTAGAGCCTCGTGCACCACTTCTGGCGGCACGTGTTGAGCGTCGTCAAGGAAGAGCAACGTATTATCGAAAGTTCTACCAAACAGGAAGCTGGGGTCCGCTAAAAGTATCTTCCCCTCATTGAGTAGCCTCCTAACATGCTCGCTGCCGTATATGCCGCCCACTAGATCGTACAAGTATGAAGCCGCCAGATCGAAGAAGAGGTTGCCGAGCTCAATGGCTGTGTACCTCTTCCCGCTGCTCACATCGACGAGAGGGCGCACTATGACGAAGCGCGAGTACTTACCCTCACTGATCGCTTTTATGGCGAATAAGCAGGTTATGAAGCTCTTTCCAGTCCCGCTCGGCCCAAAAGCTCCCACAACGTCGACGTCACGGCTCTCAAGTGCGGCCAGGAACTGCTTCTGTTTTTCGTTAGCGGGGACTACCTCACCACTCATACTCTCCGAGTCTTTCGAAAACCTTTAAAGAGTTATTCTGAGTTTTGCTGCGCAGGGTGACGGCTTCCGGAGTATGCGCTAACTTTATAGATGTACAATGAAGGCATAGTGTACACTAAGCGGCAGGGGTCGACCGTGGCTAAGCCGTACCTCGTGAAGGTAAAGAGTGTCGAAGATTTGGTTAACGTAGCTGTTGCTGCGCAGCTTTTCATCGTACATCGAGTAAACGTTGATGCCAGAAGCGTTCTCTATGTGCCTTTCCCAGCTTACGATGCTGTATCGATATACTACTGCGAAACCGAGGGCGTGATTGCAGGGAAATACCTGTTGTTCAACAGGTTCACCGGGGAAGTTCAAGTAAGTGAAAGTTACGTTAACGATAGCAAATACATCGTGATACCTATAGTCGAGGTGCTAGAACAGGAGATCTTACCGAAGGAGCTCCTCGAAAGGAGCCGGCAAAAGAAAGGAAAGAAGAAATCGAAGGAGAAGCAAACGGTTGTTTTACATTAAGTTTAGTACAGGTTCAGAAGAACTCTTCTAAGCCAATCTTAGTAGGCAGCTCTATCGAAGTGACCCCTTTAACGGTGGGAAGAGCCACATTGTAGACTTTAGTTATGCCGATCTGCGTAAAAGTACTCGTGCTATTGTGAGCGTGCCCGTGAATTACCAGCTCCGGCTGGTAGCGTAGGATCGCTTCTGTTAACCGTCGCGATCCCATCTGGGTCCAAATGCTCGGGCGTTCGCCATTCAGCGTTGAGCAGATAGGGGCATAGTGTGTAAGCAGGATGGTGTAGCGGGCTCTCTTCTTAGCCTCGACGAGCAAGTTGACGATTGTCTTGAGACGCTGCTCGTAGATGGCCTTGATGTTCGGTATGTTCCTCCTTTGCCAAGCAGTCGGTTCGTCTAAAACGCCGCGCGTGCCGATGATGGAGAATGAGAAGCCCTTTACTTCAAGGCTGACCAACTCGTCCTTAAGCCATAATACTTCGGAGCAAATGCTTCTCAGCTCTTTTTCAATCTCATCGTACTCCTCGTTACCGAAGATAGCGTATACAGGCCCCCTATAGACGGAACGAACAACATCCATGACGAGACGGCAATGCTGAGGAGCACCTTTATCTACGATATCGCCAGCAACTAGCACCAAGTCTGCTTGCTCGATGGCCGCAATCGAATTCTTCAGGTACTGCAGGTGTCTAGGTCCATGAACGTCGCTAAAGGCCGCGATGACGATCGAACGCCCCATTCAATGGCTTAAGTTGCACGGCCAATTTATCTTTGTTCTCTGGTAGAGCGACGCTTGCGCGATGCTTAACTGAACGCTGCGAAAGTTTCGAGGTTTTTCGCGGAGCCCAAATACCGTCGCTCCCCATAGTCTTTGTGGAAGGTTTAACGAGGACGGAAAGCCTGATCGTGGCGAGGTATTCGTCCAGGTATCCTCCGCCTAAGGCTAAGGAGCTCGCTAGCGAACTTGGAGTCTCCATCAAAACCGTCTACAAGGCACTCTACAAGTACAGGAAGCTGTACGGGCGCTTACCTTCCTCAACAGAAGATCCCTCGACTAGCGGTGGTAGGGCTTCGGTGAAAACGATGGAAGATGCCGAGGCACTACTCGAGGCGATATACGAGTTGAAAGCATCCATAGACAGGCTGAACGAAACCTTGAACAGGCTTTTAGCCACCCTATCCTCTGCAGGTACGGCGCAATGGGATCACGAGGGCTTCACAGAACTACCCAGCTTCGTCAAGGACAACCCGTGGCTTCAAATTATCGGGGATCGATCAGGGATTTAACTCGCCTGTCAGGCGCTGCGAGGTTCTGGCTAAGCTCCGCAGTATCGCCTTCCTCAGGAGAGCCTTGAACGCCTTATCGAATATGCCTTCGAAAGATGGGTTTTGCAACTCGATGGGGCTAATCGCTCGGGAGACTTCGTGGAGCTTCGCTCTCGATAGTACGATGAAGTAGAGTAAACCTAGAATCCAAGCGAATTCCTCATTGATAGCTACTTGCAGTCCCAAAACGTGGCCCTCGCGGGAGGCGATAGCCTTCAGTAAAACGTCGCTGCAGCGGCCCCACCCCCTAATTCTCGTTGCTGCTGCGTCGTAGCCTACACTTTCGGCCTCACCCATGGTGAGTCCGAAAGACGCGTAAACGCGGCCTCCGAATCTAGCGACGAAGTAACGCCTCAACAGAGGGAAGGGAGCCTTCACCTCAAACGCAGCGAAGTTCATAGCCTGTAGTAGCACCTCCTCTTCGCACGCGACACGGTGCTTAAAGCCTTCGGGCTCAACAACCTCCGTAGCTAAACCAATAGCATGCAAGTCTGATCCCACAACTCTACAGCTAGAATCGACAGGTATGAAGCCTTCCGCCGTTACTCTCCCGAGCGGTAGGCTGGGTGGATCGCCGCCGCCAAAGTTGATCAGCACAGGAGCATCAGAGGGAGGCTCGGAGACGAGTCTCACGTTTCCACCCTTTTGGAGCTCGTTGATCAGTACGGACTCTACGTCGCTATCGAACTCTTCGCAGTTCCACGTTAGCGAAACCTTCCACCCGGCCGTGGCAAGAGCGTCTACTACGGGTAGCGCAGCGACGCCACCAGTGACGAATGCTTCCTTCGCAGCCTGTAAAGCATCTCGGAGGGCTTCCGCGTCTTCAGGCTTAAGAAGGTTGACTGCTCCTCTACGATTGAGCAGCGGCCAGGCGGACACCAGCACAGCCGGCTTAGCGATCTGCCTGCCATCCACCGTTAGGTAACCATCGTCGTATGATATGGCCTCGCTCGAGGCAATGGTCACCAGGTCTGCGATCTCTAGCAGCTCTCCCGGAATCAACTCCGCTCTCTCCACGAGACCAGCGGCGTAGTAGGGCAGCAGCCGGCGTGAGTATCCAATGCTCCTGCTTGACCGGACGATTATAACCTCTTCCCGTCTGTTGATTTTTCGGATCTCGTGGGCTGCCAGGCAGGCTGCTAAATCCTCGCCGAAGATCACAATTGTCGTTGAGACCCACCAAACTGATAAATTGCGGTAAAAACCTAAGCCTATGGATGGCAAGACCCAGCGTACAGCTCGGTATCGTGGGGAAGCCTAACACTGGGAAAAGCACGTTCTTTGCGGCGGCCACGCTTCAAAGTGTCAAAATCGCTCCCTACCCATTCACCACTATTGAACCGAACGTGGGCATCGGTTACGTGAGGTTCGAGTGCGTGTGCAAGGAGTTCGGTGTAATCGATAATCCCGTTGGCTCCTTCTGCGTTAACGGTTGGCGCTTTGCGCCGGTTGAGCTGCTAGACGTGGCCGGCCTCGTGCCAGACGCGTGGCAGGGCCGTGGTTTGGGGAACAGGTTCCTCGATCACCTGAGGAGAGCCGATGCGTTAATCCACGTGGTTGATGCAGCCGGGTCGACTGACAGCGAGGGTAGGCCCGTTGAGCCGGGTAGCCACGATCCTCTCGAGGACGTCCAGTTCCTCGAGCGCGAGCTCGACATGTGGATTCTCGACATGCTCGAGAAGGATTGGAGGAGGTTTGCCATGACTATTGAAGCTACAGGGTCAAAGGTGGAGGATGAGCTCTACAAGAGGTTGAGCGGTTTAGAGGTGAGCCGAGCCTCGATAGTGGAGGCGATAGAGCACGCCGGGCTGCACAGCAAGAAACCCACTTCGTGGACGAGAGATGACCTGATCACTTTTATCCGCGAGATGAGGGTGAGAGCTAAACCGATGGTGATCGCAGCCAACAAAGCCGATTTAGCGGTTGCGGCATCTAACATCGAGAGGATGAGGGAGGCTCTTAAGAATCGCTACGTGGTCATACCTACGTCAGCCGAGTCGGAGCTGGCGCTCAGAAGGGCTGCGGCAGCGGGGCTAATAAGGTACCTCCCTGGAGACAGGGATTTCGAGGTGATCGGGAAGCTGACGGCTAAGCAGGAAGCGGCCCTCGAGTACATAAGGAAGAACGTCCTGAAAGTATGGGGCTCAACGGGTGTTCAGGAGGTGCTCAACACCACGGTCTTCAACGTTCTCGGCCGCGTAGCCGTATTCCCCGTCGCCGACGAGCAGACGCTAACGGATAGTGAGGGCAGGGTTCTTCCAGAGGTATACCTGATGAGAAGGGGGTCGACAGCAAGGGACTTAGCTTATGCTATCCACACTGATCTCGGCGACAAGTTCATAGCAGCGCTGGATGTGAGGACAAAGAGGAGGCTAGGCGCTGACGCTGTACTGCAGAACAGGATGGTCGTAAAGATTTTTGCCGGCCGCTGAGCACTTTAGTTTTATAAGCGGAGCTTATTCGAGGGCAGCAGTGTGGCTGTCATAGAGCTGAACGATGTCTACTTCAGGTACCAAGGGAGTGACGAGTACGCATTGAGAGGGGTTACGCTCTCCGCCGATAGAGGAGAATTCATAGTTCTAGTGGGGCCCTCGGGCTGCGGGAAGAGCACCCTTCTTAGAGTGCTGAACGGACTGATACCCCACTTCTACGAGGGCGAGTTTCGGGGGGAAGCTCGCGTTGCCGGCCTCGATGTGAAGCGGACACCAACACACATCCTCGCTAGGCATGTAGGGATGGTCTTTCAGGATCCGGAGAACCAGCTGTTCCTATCTAGCGTTGAGAGGGAGATCGCTTTTGGCCTGGAGAACATGGGGTTGCCCAGGAGTGAGATAAAAAGGAGAGTTGAAGAGGCACTAAGGCTCTTCGGTTTAGAGGAGCTGAGAGATAAGGCGCCTTACGAGCTAAGTGGGGGCCAGCAGCAGAAGGTGGCTATCGCCTCTGTAATGGTATTGGAGCCCGAAGTCCTAGCGATGGATGAGCCCACGGCCAACCTAGACCCTCTGAGCGCGCTCGAGATACTCTCACTGGTAAGAAGGCTTGTGGACGAGAGGAAGATTGTAGCCATAGTTGTTGAGCACAGGATGGAGCTCGCGCTGAAGTTTGCCACACGCTTGATCGCCATGGTTAGGGGGGAGATAGTGGTCGACGACGAGCCTCATGCTGCTGTGGACAAGGTTCTAGGGCTTGTGGGAGCACCACCAGTCGTTTTGGCCCACGAGCTGTTAAAGAGGAGAGGATTGGTGCAGGGCTACCCACCCCTGACGCCCGAGGACCTCTCAAAGGAGGTTGTCGAGGTGATAAGGAGATGGAGGCGATAAGAGTAGAGAACGTCTACTTCGCCTACGATTCGCAGCCTGTCTTGAAGGGAGTATCACTGCTCCTGCGGACAGGCGAGGTTCTCGCGTTAATGGGAGAGAACGGTGCAGGTAAAACAACTCTGGTGAAGCACTTCACAGGCTTGCTGAAGCCGCAGCGAGGAAGGGTCCTCGTTTTCGGCGTGGACACGAGGGAAGCCTCTGTAGCCCAGTTGGCTAGGCGAGTAGGTTTGGTCTTCCAAAACCCTGATCATCAGCTTTTCGCGGAAAGTGTAGAAGAGGAGATCCTGTTTACTCTGCGAAACATGGGTTACACGCTTGACAGGGCGCGCGAGATCAGCGAGCGAGTGCTGAAGGCGTTCGATTTGGAGCGCTACCGCGATAAATCGCCCTACAGCCTAAGCGTGGGGGAGAGGAAGCGTCTCGCGCTCGCTGCCGTGCTCTGCTACGAACCGGACGTGCTCGTACTCGACGAGCCCACAGCGGGACAGGACTACTACAACAAGACGAAGATCTCGAGACTGATACTCGGCCTGAAGCGCCAAGGCAAGGGTGTGGTACTAGTGACGCATGATGTTGAGTTCGCAATTCAGGTGGCCGACCGCGTTGCGCTCATGGCAGACGGCAAAATCATACGAGAGGGTCCCGCGTGGGAGGTACTGACGGACTCTGAAGCTTTAAAGTCAGCCCGTCTACTTATGCCCCAGATCCCCGCTGCAGCTTCCGAGCTAATGGGTAAGGGGATAAAGTTTCAGAAAACCCCCTTACTACCAGGAAGCTTGTACGCGGAAGTGCTGATGCTGTTAAATCACTGCGGTGGTAAGCGTTGAGCCAGGTTCTCGACATCTTCAGATTCAGGCGCAAGAATACGCCACTACACGCGCTCGACCCGCGCGCGAAGTTCGTCATGCTCCTAGCACTGAGCGCAACTTCTCTCGCTCTCAACGATGTGCTCTCACTAGTCGTGCTCCTGTTGATTGAAGCTTTCCTGCTGAAGTTAGGCCGATCACTCAAGGAGTGGGTTCAAGCCCTTAAGGGCCTCTCCTTGCTCCTCGCGATGATTTTCACGCTAAACTACCTAACGCTACCCTCCCACAAGCTCTTCACTTCAACAACAATGACCCTGCGGTTCCTCTGCTTGACAACTGCCTTCTCGATCTTCTTCCTCACGACGACTGCCGACGAGCTGGCTGCAGCGCTAGAGCTTTCGGGGGTCCCACGTGAGTACAGCATAATGTTCACCATGTCACTGCGCTTTGTCCCCTCCCTAGCTAGGGATCTCCAGACAATATCCGATGCTTTAAAGTGTAGGGGTCTAGAGCTGGAGAAGGGAGGGTTGAAAGAGCGCATACGAAACTACACCTATCTTCTCGTGCCACTCATAATTTACGAGCTGCGGCGCAGTCTCATGGTAGCGGAAGCGCTCGAAGCCCGCGGGTTTGGAGCTGTGAAGGAGGTGCAACCATACATAGAACTGAAGCTGAAGAAGAGAGACTACATCGCCGTGGCAGCTAGCTGTGCGCTGATAATCGTCCTCGCATGGACGCTTATCTCAGGTGCCTACTCCAGCTTTGTAAGGTGGCAGCAAGGGCTCTTCGCAAACCTGTAGCGTTACTGTTTTAGACGGCAGCGAGGGGCTGTATCCGTGAAAGTGCTCATAACAGACCCCATGCCCGCCGATTTCATCGCCGAACTGAAGAAACACGGCTTAGAAGTCGTCCAAGTTCGCACACCTCCTCCAGAAGTTCTAAAGGAGGTCGTTAGGGGCTATGATGCGATTGTCGTTAGGAGTGCGACAAGGGTCACAGCCGACGTCATAATGGCTGCCGACGCACTAAAAGTGATCGCACGTGCCGGCGCGGGCTTGGACAACATCGATGTTGAGGCAGCCACCAGAAGAGGTATCAAGGTAATCAACGTCCCGGAAGCTGTTGCAAACGCCGTAGCCGAACTAACGATAGGCCTAGCCTTCTCCCTCCTACGGTCGATCCCGCAGGCCGTTGAAAGCTTGAAATCCGGGAGGTGGGAGAAGGGGGGCTTCATCGGTCGAGAACTATCGGGCATGAGAGTCGGCGTCATCGGCCTAGGGACAATAGGCTCGCTGGTAGCGCGAAAAATGGTTGCTTTGGGGGCTCACGTTGTCGTGTATAGGAGGAATAGGGAGCTGCTGATGCGCGAAGCGGCGGGCATAGGCGCTGAACCCGCTACAGATCTAGAGAAGCTATTGAAAACCTGTGAGCTAGTGACACTGCACGTCCCCTACACGGCTGAAACGCACTGTCTACTGAACGAAGGGAATCTACGCTTGATGCCCAGAGGGTCGTTTTTGATTAACACGTCCAGAGCATGGGTCGTGGACGGGAAGGCACTCCTTAGAGCGTTAAACGAAGGCATACTGGAGGGTGCTGCCCTCGATGTGCACTACAATGAGCCGCCGCGCGAGGATTGGGAGTGGGGGTTGATCAAGCACCCTAAGGTGATTGCGACCCCGCACATTGGGGCTCAGACTAGGGAAGCTGGTGCAAGGGTATCCCGCTTGCTGGCTGAGCGGCTGATTACCGCTCTCAAGGGTGAATAACAGCGGGGGTTACGGAGCGCTTCGGGGCATCATCGGGTTTAAAAAGTGGTCTCGGGAAGGTTTCAGGAGAGCTATGGGGTACTACAAGTACGTTGCAGAGCTTTGGAAGCGACCAACGAAGGGGCCGCTAGCAGAGGTGTACAAGAAGAGGCTTCTTGAATGGAGGAGGCAGCCGACGGTAGTGAGAGTTGATAAACCGACCCGTATCAATAGGGCGAGGGCTCTGGGCTATAAAGCGAAGCAAGGCTTCGTCATCGTTAGGGTGCGGGTAAGGAAGGGAGGGCTCAATAGGCCTCGCCCCCGTTCCGGCAGGAGGCCGAAAAGGATGGGTGTGCACGGTTACTCGCCGCATAAAAGCGCGCAGTTGATCGCCGAAGAGAGAGCTGCAAGGAAGTATCCAAACCTGGTTGTCCTCGGTTCCTACTGGGTGGGTGAGGACGGCATGTACAAGTGGTACGAAGTTGTCATGGTAGACCCCCACCACCCATCCGTTCAGAACGACCCGGAGAGAAACTGGGTGTGTGGCTTCACGAAAAAGGTGGATTACAAGAGTAAAGTGGAAAAAGTTCTCGAAAAAATACGGAAAATGTATGGCCAGCAGAAGCAGGATGAGCAAGGGAGCACTTCATCTTGAGGCAACGGTGTTCTGCCACGCAACTGAGAGCTTAGACAAGGTAAGGACTGCCCTCTTGAACCTCTTTCCCAGCGATCTGCGACACGTAGTAGAGGAAGAGATCAAAGTGTCGATGCTTCAGGGCTTCTATGGGAACGTAATATACGTGTTAAAGCTAGTGGTGGACGAGCCTGAACTAGCGAGTACGCTGCTTAAAGCGATTCTAGAGAAACTCCCTCACGAAGATTTAAGGAGAGTTGAAGCCACTCTGGAACAGCGCATAGACTCCTCTGGGAACCTCCACGTGAGATTTGATAAGCAGAACGCCTACCTTGGTAGGATGAGAGTTTACGATGGTGACGACGTGATAAAGGTGAAGGTGAAGCTATCCCGCCACGTCTTAAACGAGGTTCGAAGTAGGGGGCTTGACGTACTGAGGCAGGTATGAGGAAGTTCTACGATTTGCTTGTTTCTGCCGATCTACTAACCCCGGAAACTCTAAGCTACATGCGTGAGCTAGGTTTCTCCGGCGTAGGAGCCTCGATCAGCGCTCAACTTTTCCTGAAGTCGCCCGAAGCCGCAATGAAGATGTTCGAGCAGTTGAGGGAGCGGGGGAGGGAAGAGGGTTTAGATGTTGTTACGAGACTGAGCATCGATGTGCCAATGAAGGAGAGTCTCGCGAAGAAAATCTTGAGAAGGTGGCGTACGCGCGTCGAACTAATAACCGTTCACGCCATGAATAGGCAGCTCACAGCTTTCGCGTGCAGAGATACTCGCGTGGATATCCTCACTCTCGTTCCCGGAGCTCGCTTACTCAAGGGGGATCTAATGTATATGAAGGAATACGGAAAACGAGTGGAACTACTCTTAGCACCTCTCCAGGAGGGTGATGTGCGAGTGAGAGCTAGTACCCTTTCTTACTACTTGGCAGTTCTAGGGAAGCTCACTAGGGGGCGGAGGCCCGATATCTCGCTGTTGTTCTCTTCGGGCGCAACGGAAGTAAGAAGCCTACGCGACGCTAGGTCGATGGCAGCCTTACTTCACACTATGGGCGTACCGTACGAGTACGCGTTGGATGCACTGTCAAAAAACGCTTTAGATCTAGTTACCGAAAACCGCGAGAAGCTGGCAGGCATCATCCCAGTGCGCGGTGTAAAGATTATCGGGAAGGAGTCCACTGGTGGCTTTCAGTGAAAGGCACTTACAGGTATTTAATCGTTGCCACAAACAGGCTTCAGAATCTTGAAGAAGTTCTCACACGAGCCGTGATGGAGCTTTGGGGGTTACGAGGGTTGGCGGAAGTCGGAGTGAGCGTGATAGAGGTAAAAGAAGACAAGAAGTTGGCGATAGTGAGGGTGAAGAGAGAAGGTTTACCTCTTTTTAGAGCCGCTGTTGCCGTTTATCCAGAACCTATAGTTAAAGTATTGAAGGTGACGGGTACATTGAAGAAGGCTAGAGAAATTCAGAGCTCGATTGTGAATCGCTTGAGATCCTAGTCCGCTACGCTTACACGTGGATCCTTCCTAAGTTCGAACGGTTGCTTCAATGAATCAGGAGTTCGAGGGGGTGGGAGCGGTACTGTCAAGCTTTTTAAGCACATACTCCCCCCTCACTGTGGTGGTCACGTGTTCACGCCACCAGGAGTCGGGTACGATAGAGCTGTAGCCCTCTTCTCCCCTGATGGTAGACTGTTCCAAGTTGAGTACGCGCACGAAGCTGTTCGGAAGGGGTCGATAACTATCGGTATTAAGACGGCCGAAGGTGTTATTCTGGCCGCCGAGAAGCGCCAACCATCCCTGCTCGCCGAGAGTGCTGAGAAAATAAAGAGAGTGGACGACCACATAGGCCTCGCCTTCTCGGGCCTCTTCGGTGACGCTAGAGTCTTGATAGACGATGCGAGGGTCTACGCGCAGATTTACAGGCTCACTTATGGTGAGAAAATACCTGTTGAGCTACTGGCTAAAAGGATCTGCGATATAAAGCAGGTTTACACCCAGCATGGGGGGGTTAGGCCTTTCGGCGTAGCCTTCCTTATAGCCGGCGTCGACAGGAGGGGTGTTCACCTCATCATGACCGACCCTGGCGGCAGCTACATGAGCTACAAGGCAGCAGCAGTGGGAGCCAACTCTCAAGCAGCTATGGAAATCCTCGAGCAATCGTACGATGGGCGGATGACGCTTGATGAGGCAACTCTCCTAGCTCTTAAGGTGCTAGATAAGACGGTGGAGGGTGGGATAACTCCCGCGAAAGTGGAGATGGGTATCATAACTGTGAAGGACCAAGTCTTCAAAGTGCTGCAGCAGGCCGAAATCGCAAATTTAATAAGCGGACTCAAGCAGCTGTAAAGTTGGAATGAAGAGGGTTTCGCGCGATTGACGGGTGAAAGAAGGCCCTTGTGCTCCCAACTGACCGCCTGAAACATGGGCTAGGGGCTCGCGCCCACCGAATCCTAGCACGCGTAGGAGCCAGAATATTCTGGTGCGATAACTGCAACGTACCCCTTTTAACACGCTTCTGCGGCCTCTGCAAGCATGAGGGTCGACCAGTTAAGGTGACGCCGCCAGCCGATGCTCGACCCGCCTTGGGGGTCGACTACGTTCATTTATGGGAGCTGATACGTAGCGAGCTGGGTTCGATCCCCTACCCCAGGCGCAGGATAGTTCTGCTTAACAAGATTCCCTACCCTGACGTTGCGGAAGAAGTGGTGGTCGACGGTTACGTACTTGGTCACAGGTTTTACGATGTGGTGGAGAAAAAGTGGAGGTTCAAGCCGATCTACGTTGGCGTCTCAGCTCTCGTTAAAGAGAGGATGGGGTATTACGCTATTGTTGATTTACCGACTTTAGTCAGAAACTACGAGATTCATAGGGATAAGATCATTGAAGCGAATCTTCCCTCGAGACGAGAGAGGCGATTCATAGCATTAGCGACGCGTTCGGGTGTTGAAGGCGTCGGGGTACTAACGGAAAGGGGTTGGATCAGGGTTTTAAAAAGTTGGAAAGCAAAACGTTACCAGTGGAACGGTTCCAACCCCACGTGGCTTGACGCTGTCAAGGCAAACGAGTCCCGCCTCTCTCTCCTCGAGCAGGAAGCAGTCGATTTCTTGCGCGGCGTGGCATCAAAGACCGGCCTCAAACCGATCGTCAGCTTCTCTGGAGGCAAGGACAGTCTCGTCGCGTATAGACTGGCTGAGAAGGCCTTCGGGAAAGTTCCATTACTCTTCAACGACACAGGCTTAGAGCTGCCAGAGACTGTCGAGTACGTAAAGAGCTTCGCCAAGCGTGTGGGGGCAGAGCTTTTGCTAGCCGATGCAGGTAAAGCCTTCTGGAGTGCGCTCGACGTGATGGGCCCACCCGCACGCGACTACAGGTGGTGCTGTAAGGTCTGCAAGCTGGTGCCGACAGCGCGCGCAATCAAAGAACGTTTAGGGGGAGAAGTGCTAAGCATAGTGGGTCAGCGGCGCTACGAATCTGCCGCGAGAGCTCTGAGCCCGAGAGTTTACAGGAACAAGTGGATACCCACGACCCTGGTAGCGGCTCCCATACACGATTGGTCGGCTCTCGATGTCTGGCTCTACATCTTCAAGGAAAAACTCAGGGTGAATATCCTCTACTTCAAGGGGTTCGATAGGCTTGGCTGCTGGCTTTGCCCCGCAATTGAGTTAGGAGAGATCGATCGGCTGAAGAAGGTGAAGCCAGAACTCTGGGAATCTTGGGAAAAGGTACTCGATGAGTATGCTAAGGTCTGCGGGTACGGTGATGATTGGGTAAAGCTGGGTCTTTGGCGATGGGTTAATCCACCAGGTGATATAATTCGCCTAGCCGGGAGTGAAACGCGAGCAGAACGCGCGAAGCCGATTGCAGTTAAAGTTAGGGAAGGGGGGTTCACTGTTGAAATCAGGAAGCCCAATGCGAGCGCGGACTTAGCCACTCTACTGGGCTTGCTTTCAACGATAGGCGAGGTTGAATACTCATCATCCGGTTTCGCGCTCGGCAATGCGTTAATCAAAGTTCTTCAGGTACACGATAGGCTTACGGTCGAAATCGAGGGTGAGGCCGACGTCTGGAAGATCGCTTCTTCTGTGGCGAGAGCTTTCCTGTGCTTAAACTGCGGCTCATGCGTGCTTTGGTGCCCCACTAGCGCAGTGAAGCTGGAGGAAGGGCGGTTAAAGGTCGATGCTTCAAAGTGCACAAAATGCGGAATCTGTCACAACGTTTGCCCTCTCTCCGAGTATCTAATCCGCCCGCTCCTTAAATCTAAGCAGGTTCAAGAGGCGTAAGGCAGATCTGGCACTTGCCGTGCAGCTTCTTGTGGCAGATGGGGCAGTACAGTATTTCGCATTTTGAGCACTTGTACATTTCATCACCCCTGTAAAGCTTCTTCCCGCACCGCACGCATCTACCTATGACCAGTACCTTGGGTATGTGAGCCACGAAGGGGGCTGTGAGTAATGACTTTTTGAGTGTTTCGTAGAATTAGGGTTAGATCGCTTTATATAGTGGAACTGTAGGGCTTCCTGCGAGGAAGGATGCCGAAGAAAAGGAAAAGCAGAGGTAGGCACAAGGGGGACAAGGGGAAGGAACCTCTGGTTCAGTGCGACGAATGCGGAGCGCTTGTACCTCGCTCGAAAATCGTGAAGGTAACAAAGAAGTACGCTCCAATAGACCCTCAGCTGGCGAATGAGCTGCGCAGCAAGGGAGCGATCATACCGACGTACGAGGTCACGAGGAACTTGTGCATACGGTGCGCCATCTTTAGAGGCATCATAAAGATACGGCCCGAAGATGAAAGGAAAAAGAAAGTTCCATTAAGCTAAATGTCTCTTCAACAAGAAGCTATTCTTAGCGGAATTGATAGAGGCTTGAAGAAGAAAAGGGTTTTCATTGTAAAGGCATCTCAAGCCTATGTTGATAAGTCGATGAACATTAACGCTCTCTCCTCATACGGGCGCCTCGATGTGGTTGCTAGATCGGCTATAGCTGCCCTAATCGTTAGGGGGGGTGTTCGCAAGGATACGGTGTTCTATGCGGTACTCGAAGGACGATCTAGACCTTTCGTGCTCGAGCTTGATGGTGAGAATTTGGGCGTGAGGTTCGAGAGCGAGGCAGAGTTTGGCATGCTTGTGCGCCAAGCGGTTTTCGGGACTCCTATGAGAGGCGTAGTTGTCTACGACTTTACGTTCGAGGATCTCGTTTTGTCATTGCTTAGGGTGTACGGGAAAGAAAAGGTGTACTACCTACACGAGCTGGGGTTAGACGTCTCAAGGCTGAGATTAGAGAAGGGGTTAGCCTTCATCTTAGGCGATCATAGAGGCGTTGATGCGCAAACAGAGAGATGGTTGAAGTCGCAAGGCATTGCGTGGCTAAGCTTGGGATCCACGCCATACTTCACAGAAACATGTATAACGTTCATACATGCAGTGCTTGATGGATTTATTCCGCTCTAACCGGTCTAATGTTTAAGCGAAGCGCGGTATTATCTCGAGCTCCAGTCCAAGCCTTCGGGCCATGCGTTCAAGCTTCTTGCGCGGCTTACCGACAACGTAGTTGTAATACTCTTCATCCACTAGAAGGACTACACGGCGTTCCTCAACCTTGACTTCAAAATCGGCGTCGGGGAGGTACTTTCTGAGCATGGTGATGATGCGCGACTTAGCGACCTCATCGGTCCGTTTCTCCCTCTTAATCGGTACAACGAAAGTCCTTTCACCGAACACGTAGAGTTCGTACTCCGCTTCACCCGTCATGAAATCCTTCACCACCACTACTGGCCGCGCTAGATCCTCTTCCCTTAGCCCATACGGCACTTTGACCAGCGTTTCGAGTTCGTACACTTTCTTCACTTCTCCATTTTCGATGAATATTACAGTGTCGATAATTGATGGTATCATCCCGAGCTCCACTCGACCAATGAACCGCTGTATAGCATCTATTGGGCTTGTAGCGTGAACGACGCCTACCATTCCGACGCCAGCTAGTCTCAGGTCAGCGTAAAGCTCGAAGTCCTTCGTATCCCTCATCTCGTCGAAGAACGTATAGTCGGGTCTCGAGAGGAGCAGGACGTCGTGGAGCTCTTCAGAGGTCGCATAAGCCTTTGAGTACTGAGTTACATCGGCGGGAAGCTGCATATCTCGGGGCGACTCGATCGTTTTGATCACCTTCCCCCGAGATCGGTAAAATTCAGCTAGCGCTTGAGCAAAAGTGGTCTTCCCCATGCCGGGTGCCCCTGCGATGAGTATTCCTTCCGCCTGCCTTTCCAGCCTGACGAGCAGCTTCGGCGGCAAATTGTAATCTTCGAGTGAGAGCTTGGCTATCGGTCGTACGGCTGTGATTTCCATACCATCAGAGAGCGGCGGCCTGGTAATGACTATCCTATACTTCTCTATTTGGACTATGGTAGAACCGGGGTGCTCGCTCTCGATGAAGGCGTTGCTGTTGCCCTTAGCTCGCTCTACTATCTCGTTCGCAATTGCCTCCAGCTCCTCGCGCGTTAGAGGCTCGTCTCTGAGCGGGGTGAAGTGCCACTTACCCGGACGCCCAACCTTAGCGTAGGGCTTCGCCCCCTCCTTTAAATGTACGGAAAGGGTGTCGTCGCTGAAAAATTCATCCAGGATAAAACGAGTCCTCTTCTGGGGCTCTAGGAGCACTACGCTGACGCCCGCCGCCCGTGCCGCTTCCATAGATATCTGATCTGCTGTGACCAACGTAGCGTTCAGGTCCAATGCTAGTTCGCGAACGACCTCGTCAACGTCGATTTCGCGCGACCAACGTAAACCTTCTGGAAGGTCTCTCACGTACTCTACGTCTATCGATAGCCTTTCACAGATCTCCCTAATACGCTTAATCTCCCTAAGCCCGACGAAGCCTCGGTAAGCCCCCTCTCGAGCAAGGCGCTCAAAGTGCGATACTAGCAGCGAGTGTAAGATTAGCTTGCCCTTTATCCCTCCCTCCTCGAGGGCTTTGCGGAGAGCTCCGCTAACTATTGATGACGTATCGGCTATGAATAGCCTCTCCTCCTCCATCAGCTTCAGCGTCGACTGCAGAAAACCTTTTTAAAGGTTTTCATTCGCTGTGGCCTACACTCTAGCGAATAGGTTGATTCGAGGCCCCTCCACCCCCCTGCATTGAGCAGAGGAGTTGAGGGGTAGAGTAGTGTCTTAATGGTGGGTTTACGCATAAAATATGCCAATCATCATTAGCGTTACATCACTAGAGCTGGCTGGCGCCGCTATAACCTCGAGTTAAGCGGATCTATCGTGAATGCGCATCGCTTTAACCCCGAGATCTATAGGGATTATGCTCGCCTCCAGAAGATAGTCGTCGAAACGCTGGCTAACATGATCTCCGCAACGAAGGGGTCCATGCTCACCTTCAACGCTAAGAAGATAGCTAGTGAAGCAGGTCTACCGACGCACCCAGTTGTTCTCACGCTAATAAAGGAAGTAATAGAGCAGCTTCACGCACAGGGGCTAGTTAGAAGGCTTTCGAAGACAGCGCACGGCGTTAAGTACGCTGTGAATAGGGAAAGCCCCCTGTGGTTCCTGGCGAAGCAGGGGGAATTGACAGGAAATCTAGAGTCTGTACTTGCCAAGATTAAGCTCGTAACGTACGTCAAATGAATAAAATTAGTTAGTGGAGAAGCGGATTACACCATGTGGGGATAGAGGAGCGGGAAGAGCGCCGGCTGAATCGTGTTGTTAGGAGGATGATCAGCTTACTTGAGGGGCTTGCGATATCAAAAGGCCTTGAGACCCCCACCGTATATGGCGTAGTGCTTTTTCGCGACCTCCGAGAGATTAATGTAGAGGGGTTACACCGTGTGTCCGACGATGTTTTCATCGACGAGCGGGGCATGATAATCGTGAGGTTCACCGATGTCCTACCCCTTCTCGTAGAGAGAATCTCTACCGGCTACTACGCGCTTTGCCTCTTTAAGAGCGGAATGGCCCCTAAGGTAGATGAAGCAAGACGCCTCGCAGTAAGTGATCTCATAGAAGTTCTCTCCTTATTGGCTAACAGCGCTTAAGGTTTGCACCAATTCTGCTATCTCGAAGGGTCTGGTTAGAACTTTCACTTTCCGTATTTCAGCCTTCCGGAGGGGGTAGATCTTCTTCGCGGCTACCTCGATTTCGGTAGCTAGCTTACCTAGGACGATCTCCTGGATGAATTCGTCAAACTTCATGGACGATGCCTTACCGGCTATCAAGTCAAACATCACCTTCCTTATAGTTTTCTTCTGCGAGGTTTTCACCCTTCTTTGAGTCACCGCTAAGCCCATCACTCTGAGTCGAACGCCGTCGGCCGTTTCAACGTCCACCACTGCGTCAATCCTTGAGGTCCCCCGTCTAACCAAGCTCCTTATGTAGTCCCTGGTCAACTCTATCTGCTTAAGCTGCGTGTACGCTGTATCGCCATTCACACTCACTATCTGAAATTTCAGCTTTGTCGGAAGCTGCGAGACGTCTTTCGTAATATCGAAGAAGCTAATCTCCACCGTGCGACCGATTAGCGCGGAAGCATCCTTCGCCGGTACGAGAGCTATCTCGGCAAACCCAAATGCACTGGGTGCTAGCACTCTGAACCACTTCTTCGCCTCCCATTTGCTACGAGCTTCTCGCGAAATCCGCTCGCTCATAACGCCGCCCGTAGCATCACCATCATTTATAAAATTTGGTTTTAGTCCGCCAGTGCGGTTCTAAGGGTTCGGGCCTTAGTTAGCATCAAATTAAAATCGGCGCGCACTCACTCCCACCAATATGGATATCCTCTGGGCGCCCTGGCGGATGAAGTACATCGAGTACGCTAAAATAGAGAAGGACGCGGAATGCTTTATCTGTAAAGCTTTCACCGCAGCCGACCCCAATGAGCACCTCGTTCTCTTTAAGACACCTAGAACGATTGTCGTGATGAACAAGTACCCGTACAACACTGGCCATTTACTGGTTGCGCCAGCGCGTCACGTACCGGACTTCTCGTCTCTCACTAAAGATGAGCTCCACGAATTGGTTGAAGTTCTTAGGGAGAGCGTTGATATACTCAAGAGGGCTTTAAATCCGGACGGCTTCAACATCGGTGTCAATCTGGGGCGGGTTGCCGGCGCAGGGCTAGAATCCCACCTCCATGTTCACGTGGTGCCCCGTTGGTTAGGTGATACTAATTTTATGCCAGTTATCTCAAATACTAAAGTTATCCCAGAGAGTCTTCAGGATACATTTATAAAGATAAAGAAATATGTAAATTACCATAACCGAGCATAGTTTCCTGCACGCTACACATAATAGACTTGGGAGAGGGGCTCCACGATGCACAGGAGCTTTGGGTGTCCCTACTACTGTCTGACCAGCACAGGTGTGCGTTGCGTTTTTCTTTCGCCAGAAGAGTGGAGGATGCGTCAGCACGCATTGAGAGACTACTGCACAAGGGGCGGGAGCGGTTGTACGGTGCGCATGCACGTTCTAATGCGGGCTTCGCACGGCAGGTTCTTGAACAGAGTTGAAAATGGTAGTAGCGTTGAGTGATTGCGATGAGAGGAGCGTTCGTGGTTGCCGCTGCTCTAACGCTTGGATCGGGCATAGGCCTTATTCTCGGAGATTTTGTCTCGCCTGCCAATCCCGACGTGGGTAACCTGCCGGTAATCGTTCAACCGGTTGTGTTTTCCATCTTGATAGTTTTCGCCCACGCAGTAAAGCCGCGTAGCGAGTACTGGGCGTCGGCATTAGCTCTCAGTGTAACATCTGCCATGACGGCCGCTGCCCTACGCATCGCAGCAACAGCGCTAAGAATGATGGGTACACCCAGTGCATCGTTGCCACAGCTGCTGACCTCGTTAAGCTATCCCCAGAGCGTATTCGATCAAAGCATGATTGTGCTACTCGGCCTATCCCTTGTCCTGTCACTAGGTCAAATGCTGTTAACCGAGGGTTTTGTGAGGTTGTTTTCCCCGCTTTGGTTGGGTGTCGAAGCACTTCCCACGTCGATCTCCCTCCCGTCAAGAGTCAACTTGAAGGAGTACGCTATCGGAGCACCGCTAGGGGCGCTCCTGGCTTGGGCTGATTTAGGCAACGGTCCCTTTTCTCCTAGAGTAGTGCCGTGGGCGTTCACGCTTCTACAGGCACTGATCCTCCCTGCTTCGACCTCTATAACGCTTTCAACGCACTTGCTCCTCCAGCACATTTTAGCCGTTTTCAGCGAACCCACCATCGAGATGCTGTTCAGCATAAGAACCGGCGTTCAGCTGGGCTTGGTGGTATCAACTGCTGCAGCGGTTATCCTCTTGTACGTTGTAAGAGGGGCTACATTGTATCCAAAAAAGATGGCCAGCTTAGCCGTGAGCATGCTGGGTATTCTGCTCCTCCTCCTGGGTTATATCGTTGTTGGAACTGTCTACGCTATCTATCTTCTCTTGAACACCGTCGTAATGCTTCTGCTCACGATCTTCGTCGTGATTAGGCTGGAAGGTGGGACGTTTGTAGTCCTCCATCCCGCCCACCCTCTTATGCCGGAGCTCCTTCAGCTCGCCTGGATTTCGTTAACAATTTTTAGTGAAAAAGTACTCTCGCTACAGAACGTAGAGCCGTTGATGAACCTGGTCCTACACCCTTCATTGATACTAACCCTTGTAGTGTTGACCCTCTGGGACTGCAAGCTTGTTGGTAGCGTAAGCAGTGCGACCCTCCTACCGCTTTCGCTGGGCATGCCGTTACTTCTGCTTCTAGCTAGAGCTGCGACTCTTCAGGGAGATTATGCTTCACTTTCCCGCTTCACTGACTGGAGCTTGAGATTACAGAAAGTTAGCACATTACCGCCCGTGAATGTGATCTTGATGGTGATCGTAGCAATCATAGTAGCCGTGATAACTTTCTTGACTTACTACACACCTTTGACGTCTTCATGGCTACGTTACTTTAAGCTAACCCTCGATCCCAACGGATTGATGTTCGCGTACAGCATAGGTCAAGTTCTTCCTGCCGAGCCGCTAGTCATAGGAATCCTAATTTTACTCGTAGTTCTGAACTTGGTAAGAGTCTACCTAGTAACCTTGGGCAGATGGAGTAGAGCAAAGAACTACCTTTATGGGACAAATGTGGCATACGGGATAGCCTCCATTGTCTTACTCTACCGCCGGTTTTTAAAATAATAGTTAAATCGGATGTGGTGACAAGCATCACATGCTGCGGAGCACCCAGATACTAAGGTCGGCTGAACAAACGCTTCGAAGGGCTACTCCACTGTTCGTAATTAATGCCCTGATTCCGCCCCTAATGCTATGGCTGCTTCCCAGAATTATCGGTGAAAGTATCTACATGCTCCTCTGGCCCCTAATAGCCTATTTTGTAGCATGTACGCTATCCCTCGCTCTGCTTCTAGCAAGCCGAAGCGCGCTATCTGAGCGCTCGTTGGAGTCGGCGCAGAGACTTTTGCTCGTAACGGGCGTTCTCGGCCTCTTCACGGGGCTTATTGTTGGAGGCTTGCTAGCTCTCCGTGCCCGTTCGATAGCGCTAAAGGCGATAGAGGCGAAAAGTGTTAAAAGGCGCACTGCCAAAGGGGCTTCGTGAGTAGTGCGCAAGGACCTCCTCCGCCGATAGTCAAAGCCCCACTGCTCAGGCAACACGGGGGTGTCCCACCGAGAAGAGAACGAGTGGGTAAGGGCTACTCTGAAGCAGAGGTTAAAGCTGTCGGCCTCACTGTGCATGAGGCGCGACTGCTCGGTATCTACGTTGATAAGCGTAGGAAATCCCTGCATGAGGAAAACGTCCAGAGGTTAGCCAGCTGGTTAAAAGCACTAGCCTCAGGCGAGGTACAGCTAACCACTGTTAAGCTCCCGAAGGTTGTTACTGTCAAGCCTGACAGGGGGCGCGTTTTTAAGGGAAAGACAATGGCTGGCAGGAAGGTGCGCGGGTTACTCAGCACCAAATACCGCTATACGCACAACTACAAGTGGGCGCGTAAACAGCGCGAGAGAGAACTGAAGAAGCGTCACGAAGCAACAAGGCATAAGGGCGGGGATTAATCACCCTTTTGGCTTAACATCGAATCGAATGATGCCTTTCCTTTCCAGCTCCTTCAGCTGCTCCTGTATGTGTTCCTGTACGATTCTGCGCCCGCATTCGTAGCAGTAGTATTTTCCTGCGATTTTTGCGAGCGGTTTCGCGCGTCCGCAGCCCTCGCATACTAGGGGTCTGTCCTCCCCCTTCATCATATAGCTGCAACGCACTCAAAAGTTTAAAAAGGCTGTTTGGAGCGCACAATCGCCCCGGTGCTAGGCATGAGCGCGAAGTCCCCCCTGGATCTATTAGAGAGGCTGAAGGAGCGCAACACTGAGGTTTACGTCAAGCTTAAGGACAGTAGCGAATACAAGGGTGTGATAGAGGATTTTGACCGATCAATGAACATCATACTGGGTGAAGCGATGCAAGTGAACGAGGATGGAACTCCGCTCGTGAAGTATGGAAGAATCTTCATACGCGGAAGCAACGTCGTGTACATCTTCACGCGAGAGGTTGGCATCACCCTTTAAGCTATCGATAAATGCGTAAATTCATAGGACAATTCACTTTAAATAAGGTTTGATCGAGGGCCGAGCGATGGCATTGGAGAACATCGTAGTCGAGCGATTCGAAGGTCTTCCAATGGAAAAGAGGAATATAGAGTTTGTTGAAAGAAAAGGTCTGGGCCACCCTGACTACATCGCTGATGCGATTGCCGAAGCCGCTAGTGTCGCGTTGTGCAAGGAGTATCTCAGAAGGTTTGGCGAGGTGCTGCACCACAACGTAGACAAGGTTCTAGTAGTGGGAGGGCAAGCGAGGCCGAAATTCGGCGGGGGCGAAGTTTTAGCACCGATTTACGTAACGATCGCGGGGCGCGCTACTACTGAGGTAAAAACAGAAAGTGGTGCAGTAGAAATCGTACCTATAGGGCCGATACTACTAAACGCTTCGAGAACGTGGCTGAAAAGCAACTTTCGCTACTTGAACCCCGACGAGCATGTAATCATTGACTACAAAGTTGGAAAGGGGTCAGCTGACTTAGTGTCCATATTCAAGCGACGGAAAGAGTACCCTGGCGCCAACGATACCTCATTGGGCGTAGGTTTCGCCCCGTTAAGCGAAACAGAAAGGCTTGTCCTAGAGGTTGAACGCTTCCTCAACTCGCTCAAAGTGAAGAGCGAACTACCGATGGTGGGAGAAGACGTGAAGGTGATGGCGGTCCGGGTCGGTACTCGAATAGATCTAACTGTGGCCGTAGCCTTCGTCTCACGCCACATCGCGAACAGGTATGAGTATCTAAGTGCCAAGGAGGAGGTTAAACGTAGAATCGAGGATCTCGCTGCTAAGATCACAAGCAAGGAGGTTAGGGTTTACATTAACACGGGAGATGATCCAAGCGCGGAAGATGAGAGTGGGTATTACCTCGTGGTAACAGGTACCTCAGCCGAGCACGGTGACGATGGTGCTACTGGCCGTGGCAACAGGGCAAATGGACTTATCACACCGATGCGTCCAATGTCAATGGAGGCAGCAGCGGGAAAGAACCCCATTAACCATGTGGGGAAGTTGTATAACGTTCTAGCTCAAATTATAGCCCGAAGAATCGTGGAGGAGACTGATGCTGATGAGGCGTATGTAAAGCTTTTGAGCCAGATAGGTAGACCTATAAACGATCCTCTGATAACGTACCTAGGCATCGTTGTCGAGAGGGAAGAGGACTTCAAAGCAGTTAAAAGAGAAGCTGAAGGAATTGCTAGAGAAGAACTGAATAGGGTGAATAAGTTACTTTACGATTTCATAGAAGGTAAGTTAGTTCCATTTTAGTGCAAAGCTAACTTTTTGCTAACTTTTTTCAGTTTGAATCAAAGCTTTAGTTCTTTCAATCTTATAACTTTCAATAATATTTTTTACTAAATCCTTCATCAATCTTCTAGTCCTATTATCTAAGCTTTTAAGTTTGCATTCAATCTGATCCTCCAGGTACTTCTTATCGAGTACGTAAACATCACCAATTACAGCAAGGGGTTTAACCTCATCGCGCGAGAAGGCAACAACGCCATCGCAGGCAAGGGTTTCGATCAATTGTTCGGGTAGGCGTTGTTCGGATATCACGGCTCTGAGAGCGAGCTTCCTTACTTTTTCTCTCACGAGTGGGAGGTCTGAAGGAGATATCGCGCCAAACACTACAACCCCACCCGTGATTGCGTGCTCCAACATCGTGTGGGGGCTACTGAACCTTGGCGCTAGCACGATTTCGCCTACTGCAGCTTTCATTAGAAACGTTTGAAGGGTTTCTTTCTCCTTTTTCAGGTCTTCCACTTGCTGCTGAATCAGGTTATAGTCCCTTAGAAGATTTTCCAATCTGCTCCTTAAAGCTTCAACTTCCCTATCCCTTCTAACCTCAAAACTTTGAATCTGCAGGAGTCTTTCCAGCTGCGTTTCTAGCTCCTTTAGCCTGTTGAGAATCATTTTCTTTTCCTCCTCAAGCTCGCGCACCCTTTTGTACAGCTCATCGACTTTTTCTCGCGTTAATTCAACAGGTTGGGTAGCAGCCTGCGGAGTAACCGGTAGTGATGGCCTTTGGGTGGGAACCAAATACTCCTTTGAAACCTGCCTAATAGCATCCCAGATCGGGACCCCTTTTACAACAAGAGCAAATACTTCATCCAGCGGGATGCTCAATCCTAACCTTTCCACTTTTTCCCTGGCTTCTGAAAACTTCGGTTTGAAGTGTCGCATAGCAAATAGGGCTGCGGCGAGCGCGTCCCGCTGGTGCGAGTCCCTCACTTTTACGCAATGTTCTACGGAGGTCGCGAATTCGCTCACCAGATTCCGCTTATCTTCTATCGATAGCGGGCGCGGTGGATAGATGAGAACCGCGCTGAGCATTGCTGCCAACTTTTTCACGTAGCCGGGGGGCGGCGAAACATCCGTGCAGATGACAAGCGGCGTTCCAACTTCAAGCAATGTCCTAGCTACCTGTCCTCTACTGAGCTCTTTACCAGAAATCAGGAGCTTTAACCTTCCGTCAAGGGTTAGGGCTGCGACGCCAGTTGAAACCCCGGGATCAACCCCCACTATCAGGTACTCAGATGATTTCCGTTGGCGTTGAGCATGGCTTGTCAGAGGCACAAAAAACGGGTCGCGCCGCGCAACCGGCTCGATTACAACCTGGATATCGTGATCTTTGACTGGCCTCACAATTCCATATATCCGTTCCCGCGGTGCGTAAATAACAAACACGCTCCTTTCTACGCCGTAAGCAGTTCTGGTGATGAAAAGATCATAATCGAGACCTCTCTCCCTTAACAATTCTTGCACCTCCCTAGTTTTCTTTAGGAGTCTACTCTCAATGCTTCTCTTGTATCGTTCAACGCTCATCCCGCCCTGGACTGGGGTTCGCCCCTTGGAGATAACGACGCGTGTTTCATCGCTTTCGAACAACTGGAGCTCTGAGCCAATCCCCATGTAACACAGCCTCGCTGCCACCTCCGCAGCCTGCTGCGGGCTTAGTTTGTTGCCAGCTAATCCAAGAGAAGCAGCAATTGATGCTAGCGGGTAAGCGCGCTCACCTATCATCGTCACTTGCACAAGTCGTGGCGAGTGCGTTAACGAACCCATCATGCTCTGGAGCTCGCTGATGGAAGGTGCGAGCTCGTAAACATTGTCGACAGCTATCGCCTCTACGCGCTCCCTTTCGATAAGAGCGAAAATCTCGCGCAGTTTAGCGACACCTCTCTCTTTAACGTTACCATCGTAGAGCAGAACATACGCTACAAAAGGCTCATGCAGAGCTGCGGGGGATTCGCCCGGTAGCAAGTCAATACCGATTATCTTCCTAAACAGGCTTGACCCCCTCGATAATGTGAGACTACACCCCTCATGGTTTTAAGCCTTTTTGAATGAACTTTCCTTAGCATCTTTACGGCATGAGCAAAAACGAGCAGCGGGGTGAGACTCCTACGCAAAATGACGGCGATTTTAATCTATTTTAACTTTTTCAATTTAATTTTTGTAAAAATTCTTCTAAGTTATATGATATGTCATACTTTCTTTTAAAAAACTTTAGTAAATTTTCTAGATCTCTTCTCAAATAGTAATGCGCTGAGGGATGATTTCTTGAAACCCACTGTGGCCAATCGAAAATTACGGGACCTCTATGCGAAACTATGATGTTGTATTCGCTCAAATCCGCATGAATTATTCCTGCTGAGTATGCTTTCTCGATTTGGCTGAGCAGTTCCTCCAGAAATTTCTTGGGGTCGGGTAGCGGTGGTACTTCACTGAGTTCAACACCCTCTATATACTCGCACACCACTATGTGCCTGTTCCAATCTATCGGTTCGGGGACAGAAACTCCAGCTTCGTAAAGTATCTTTAAGGCTTCGAACTCATTCTTGGCCGCAAGTCTAGATTGGTACAACCACGAGATGTGATGTCGATCACCGACGTATGTCCTGTAACGTCTCGTCCCTCTAAACGAGGTCCTTCCAACACGGTGGAATTTGACGGCAACTGGTCGACCGGCTGTTGTGATACCCTGGTAAACATCGGCTTCTTTCCCCCGCCCAATGGGTGAAGCCGAGATGCTCTTCAGAGTCCCCCTTTTTGCTAGAGCGTCCAGTGCAAGGCAATCGTAGCCTCTTGTAGTTAGCACGTAACCGGTGTAGCTGCCAATCCATCTCCGCAGAAGACCTAAGGCATTCAGCTTCTTAGTAACGATTAGCGTTTCGTCCAGGTCCAAGCCCGTGAATCTGCTTATTTCTTCGAGGGGAACGTATTGGAACTTAGCCATGCCTCGTTCAACTGCGTTGAGAACCCTGAGGTCTCGCTGGTCTAGCTGTTGAAGAGCCTCCAGAACTTCTTTAACCATCCTCCATCTACCCTGCGCGCACCGTAGCGAACGGCATCTTTGGCATCGTTCCACAAAGCTTTAAAAAGTCGTTGCTGCAGCCATGGGTGTGTCCTCGCTCCAGGAATGGACCCCCCGTACGGTAGCCGGAGTGCTGGTGAAAGAGGGTAAGATAACGAGCATAGACCAGCTCTTCGAGATGAACCTGCCGATTAGAGAAGTGGAGATCGTTGATGCGCTGCTCCCAGGGCTTAAGCACGAAATAGCATCAATAAATCTGGTGCAACGACAAACGGACGCGGGCGAGGTAAGCCAATTCCAAGCTACAGTGGTCGTGGGGAACGAGGACGGTTATGTGGGATTGGGGATGGGGAAATCGCGCCAGATACGGCTAGCGATTGAGAAGGCCATCATACGGGCAAAGCTGAACATAATTCCCGTCAGAAGAGGTTGCGGCAGCTGGTACTGCCTGTGCGGTGAGGCTCACAGCGTCCCCGTAAAGGTTAGGGGGAAGAGTGGAAGCGTTGAGGTGGTACTACTTCCCGCCCCCAAGGGCGTGGGTCTAGTAGCTGCGGAAAGCGCAAAGATAGTCCTCAGGTTAGCCGGGATACAGGATGTTTGGACTCGCACCAAGGGGGAAACACGAACCACCCATAACATGGCCAAGGCAGTTTTCGAGGCTCTCAAGCAAACATACGCTTTAAACGTGTGATAACTATGGCCTTGATAGCTGTAGTCAGAGTTAGGGGGATCCCTGACAGAAACCCAGACGAGCGTAAAACTCTAGAGCTTCTCAGGCTCCACAGAGTACACCATTGTGTGCTTCTGCGTGATACGCCTAGCGTAAGAGGGATGTTGAAGAAAATCGAGTACGCCGTTACTTATGGAGAGATCGAGAAGGATACTCTGGTCGAGCTGTTGAAAAAGAGAGCTAGGCTTCGCGGTAACAAGGCTCTGACTGACGAGTATCTGAAAAGTGCAGGTTTCGGCAGCATCGAGGAGCTAGCTGATGCGTTGCTTGAGGGAAGGGTTGAGATAAACGAAATACCGGATTTAAAGCCAGTCTTTCGGCTTCACCCTCCCAAGGGAGGCTTTAAGGGTAGCTTGAAGAAACATGTAAGCGAGGGCGGCGAGCTGGGATATAGAGGTTCCGCAATCAACGAGTTAATAAAACGTATGATATGATCTGCAGAGCTACTTTGAGGGGGTTGTTACCATCGACCAAGCTGCCTTGATAGCTTCTTTAACTTCATCGAAATGCTTCGGGAGATCCGAGGGGTTCAATCCTCTTTCAATGTACCTAGAGAAAATATGGCTCTTCTCTGAGAGTGTGGAAGCATAATTGGCTATGTGCTCACCCCGCACGCGCTCATCGCTAGGTAAGACCTCATCCCCGATCGGGATGCTTAAGCCAGCATCAACCGCCCCTTTTGCCACGGTAAAGACGCGCGAGCCGGGTACGGTGCGGTGCAAACCTATGTCCAGGATTGCCTCAGTGATGCCAGCTCTAAGGGCTTTAAAGCCGATCAAAAGCCCAAGCAGGTACGCCGAGGGCGTGTTCTTAGTACCTCCCTTCCATCCGTATTTCTTGAGCTCTCCTGAGTGAGCTGACACAAGCGTTACATCGCCGTGGGGTTCTGCTTTCACTATCTGCGCTATAATGTACCTGTTAGTCCTTCTTACA
This sequence comes from Thermofilaceae archaeon, assembly GCA_038731975.1. Taxonomy (NCBI): domain Archaea; kingdom Thermoproteati; phylum Thermoproteota; class Thermoprotei; order Thermofilales; family Thermofilaceae; species Thermofilaceae archaeon. The sequence goes on from JAVYQJ010000001.1 coordinate 94,117, forward strand.
ACTAACCTTGGCTTCCCAGACAGTATTAGCCGTCTTCGCTTGTAGTAGTTGGTTACACCCTCACGCCGTCTCCTGAAAGGAACTTTATATCTACCACTTCTAGCCATACCGCGCTCCCATCAGCTCTTTGTTAATATCCCCTGCTCCTTCAGGTAGGTCTTTAAATGGCGTACGCTGGAGAAGGTTCCACCCTTCACTAAAGATCTGAGGCGCCTATACGTTGACGAGTCGATCAATCCCCTCTCCTTAAGCAGTTTGAGGAACCTTCTCTGAGCGCGTACCCTTGATATCCAAACTCTCTTTTCATCTATGCGTGGACCTTTTTTACTGCCTGGACCCCTGCCCCTTCCCTTCTTACGTTGAGCGTGAACCTTCCTCCATCTACCTCTGCTCGGTGTTGAAGGAGGAATCTTGTAGATCACCCCATCCTTAATTAGACGCTTTACATCCTCCCTCGTGATTGCGGTCTCCACTTTATCAAGCGCATCTGGCTTTATGCGAATCCTAGATACGCCTACCTTCAATATGCTAGCCGCTAATCTTTTTACTGTTCGGGTTGCTGCAGTGCTCATCGGCTTTCACCACATGCCCTCCGCCAAACGTTTAAAAATGCAATCCCTTCGCTACTGCGCGCAAATTACGGGTTAGCAATCTTCAAGCCTTTCTCTTGTGCGAGTCTGATGATTTCTGCCCTCTTTTTCTTACCCACTGATGATGCTATCCTGACGATGTGCAGATGTGGATTTAGCTCCTTTAGCTGGGAGGGTGTAGATACCAAAACTTCAGTTAAGCCGCTCGGATGCAGCCCTCTAACCTCGCTTGGACCCCTGTACCCGATCTTCACACGCGGGGGAAAGCCTTTACGCTCTAAACGGATTTTGTTATCCAAGCTGTGGCGTGGGCTACGCCATGAGTCATCAAGCCGTTTTAGCATCCAACTGTTCATCCTGACAAACCGTGGTCGTCGTCGATTCATCTCTTGGCGCAATTTGAGAAGACGGTTAAGTTTCCCAGGCATCATTGGCACCCCCGTGCTTCAGTACACGTAGGCCAAAAGAATCCCTCCTAAACCTTTCGCTTCTGCGTCTCTGTCGCTCATTACGCCTTGTGAGGTCGATAGTATCAGTATTCCAGCATCTCTCGAGGGCAGGAGCTTTTCACGCCATTTAGTGAAATCGGTCTTTTTAGCCGGAAAACGCGGTTTAACAACGCCACAGTCGTTGATTCTACCTATGAGGGTTACCCGTATTTTCCCTCCTCTTCCATCCTCTATGTATTCGAAGTCGCCAATGTAACCGTACTGCTTCATCACGCTCAGCACGGCAATCGTCAGTTTTGAGCTTGGGTAGATTATGCACTCACTTTTACCACGAGCTTCATTGTTCTTTATCGTTGTCATCGCGTTTGCGAGGACGTCTACGACGACCATGGTTAACACCTAGCTGAACTTTTTAAAACCGAGTTCTTGAGCAACCTCTCTGAAACATCTTCTGCAAAGGTAAAGATCGTACTTCCTTATGATTGCTTCGTGAGTGCCGCAGCGCCTGCACCTCATCGATCCTTTACCAAACTTCCTCTTTCTTGGAGGCCGAAGCTTAGCCATATTAAACCACCTTGGCACCGAGAACCTTGGTTATGAACTCTATGGCCTCCCTCTTTGTGACGTAATGGTTCTTCCCTACTCTCGATTTTTTACGTCGTCTTCGCGATACACGGTAACCGGGCCTCTCTAGAGCTACAATGACATCCATGCCGAAAATTCCGACAGCGGGATCGTATTTGACACCCGGGATTTGAATATGCTCCCTGATGCCGAAAGAGAAGTTTCCATGCTCGTCGATGCTCGATTCCTTGATCGTATAGTTGACTGCTGCTAAGGCACGCTTGAGGAACTCGTAGGCTTTTACTCCCCTAAGCGTAACCATGCACGCTATGTTCTCACCCCGTTTGATGCCGAACTCCTTTATCGTTTTGCGAGCCGGTCTAAATGTGGGTTTCTGACCAGTCAGCATTTCAAGAATCTTCCCCGCGTTTGCCAGCCGCACACCCGATTCGCCCACAGCGATGTGAACCACTACTTTGCCTATGAACACCTTCCTCATGGGGTGGTCGCTCTCCAAGTACGGCACTTCAGGCACGGCTAGCGGTTGCAACTGGAGCATTTTAAAAGTGTTTGGTGGCGTTTGGCACATGTCATGAGAAATTGTTTTTCAAGGCTACGAGGGTCTCCTTGACTCGCTGATACCCTTTAAGGGATCTCGTTTTCCCTTTCCTTTCTAGGTTTCGTTAACCGCTATAGCTGCTCTCTTTGGCTTAATCTCTCTTCCCACGCGTTTATCTCCTCAGAAGTTGGTAGCGAGATGACTGGTTTTTCTGCGCCAATCGTGAAAACATAGTCGAGGATTGTTCTAATGACATCGTTGCCGTCAAGGCTGCGTAGTTCGGCTAACGCTCGTGCCCGCTTAAACGCCGTCTGCTGAATTGTCTCTATGCGACCAACAAAACCGACGTTCCTACCGTTTATTACATAAGCAATGAAACCTTCACTGATAGGTATGTGCTGCATGATGCTTTTCGATTTTAGGTTGAAAACAATGGTATCTAACGTTCTTACAGTTTTGTAAAGGTCCGCCTCCCTATCCTTCGATAAAAGATACGTTCTACCGTCGTGGAAGGTCAACTGGATGTTGCCGCCCTTCACCGTAGTCTTCCTCTTGACTCTCAATAGCTTGATCTCGCTCTCTCGCTCACTTATCGAGTGAAGCATGAAGAATTTTGAGGGGTGTGGGAGAACCCTGTAGTACTCCTCAACCCCCTTGAGGTAAATAACGTCCATGACGCCGACGGGGTACTTGTAGTCGGTGACTACTTTCCAATCTACGTATACCTTTCTCTCAGAGAGTATTCGTCGCGCCTCCCTAAGCGTGTATGCGTAACCGAGAACGTCGCGTAGGATCACTGAGATGGGAATGGAAAGGGAGGCTGGGTGGGGCCCAGGTGAGGGCTTAATAGCCCATACGAACCCTTTCCGGGTGATGGGCCAGTGGCGGGGAGCTGTACTGCGGCGTAAATGCCTTAGGGAACCCTTACTTTCACTCATTTAGCGGTCACCTCCTCTATCTTACCGCTTTTCCTTTGCAGAACTTTCTTTCTAGACTCGTCTGAGAGATCAAGCTTGGTTACGACAACCTTTGAGGGGTGAATAGGGACGTAGATCTCTCTGCCATCCGATCGTACACGCGTTGCGCCTTCTACGAAGATTCTTCCTTTCTTTACGAGAACTTTAACAACTTTACCTTCGTGCCCCCTGAAGCTGCCCCTAACGATAAGCACAGTATCGCCAGTTCGAACCCGTACTCTTTTAACACCGTATTCCTTTCTGAGCTCCTCCGATAGGGGGGCTACGAGCTGCTTGGATTTGATGTGAAGCGGTGCCCTGTACAATTGCCGTTTTCTCACCTTGCGCGGTTGACTCGATACAGCTTTGCTGCCCATAGTTGCGCCTCCGCGGGGATTCAGCTTAAAAACTTACCCTATGAACGGACGTAAAAAGCCTAACTTACGCTTCCGGTGGAGGACTGCTAGCAGCTGCAGCAGCTGCTGCCTTTTCCCTCTCTATCTGCTTCTTCGTTTCTTCAACGATTTTGCGCCAATCGATGTGTCTTTTTATTAGGGTTTGAAGATGCTGTCGTAGTAGATCGTTCGCTCTTTCCTTACCCATCCTAGCGACGTTCCATGTAACGAAGGGTGAATAGAAAGTAGCTTTCTGTATCTTAGGCTTATCATCCTCTAAGGTAAACTGAATAAATCCTAGCTCTCTCAGGTAGCACGTGTCATTAGGGCAGAGGATGTCGAGTTCTCTGTTTTCTTTCTTTATGTATACGACCTTATACTCCGATGGATCCTTTATAACCCTTCCACATACGCACTGAATGTACTCGCTTTCGCCCAATTTCAACCCCCTCGCAGAACCTGGCGAACCCGCATAATTAAGTTCTTCGCTACGGGCTCGTTTCAGCAATCGAAGGTTTACATCATGGATCAGATGCGAGCTGCCTCATCCCTGCCTCACCGTTCGCGCGATCTATTAAAAACTCTGCGGCCATCGGCTTGCACGTCATTTTTATAATAACGTAATTAACAGGCTGTCGGTGGCATCGTAAGTGGTGGTGCGGAGGGAGAAGAAATCCAGGTACTACCGTGGATCAAGAACTTGCGGCTGGGGAAGAGTAGCCCAGCACAGAAGAAGCGGTAGGAAAGGTGGACGAGGCAGGGTAGGATACCATAAGCACAAGTGGAGTTGGGTAATGGTGTACGCCCGAGACTGGTACGGGAAACACGGCTTCACTCGTCATCCTTCACTAATTCCTGAGAAAAGAGTGTTAAATGTGGGCGAGCTTGATGAGAGAGTGGAGGAGCTGATCAAGCGGGGGGTGGCCCGGGTGGAAGGCGATACTGTACACATCGACATAACGCAGCTAGGCTACAACAAGTTGGGTGGTCGCGGTAGGGTGACCAGAAAGCTGGTGGTAGTGGGGATTGAAGCCACCGAAGGTGCGATTCGCAAGCTTAAAGCTGCCGGAGGCTCCTTCCTAACGAAGAAGGGTGAAGCCCTTTGAGCGTGACGGGGACGTTGCTAGCGTTATTCAAGATTATACCTGAGGTCCCCAAGCCGCCCAGGAGGCTTAGGCTAGGCGAAAGAATGTTCTGGACAGCTCTTGTCCTACTGCTCTACTTAGCGCTAGGCCAAGTGCCTCTTTACGGAATACACTGGACGGAACAGGGGTATCAACCGATGTGGCTCGTTCAAATCATCATGGCCTCTAGACGTGGTACGCTTCTGGAGCTGGGCATCGGCCCCCTCGTGACAGCCGGTATAGTTTGGCAGTTGCTCGTGGGCAGCGGGATAATTGAGCTAGATCTTACGACAAGGGAGGGTAGGAGGATCTTCGCTGGCGTTCAGAAGCTTCTTACAATCCTCTTCGCCTTGGCGGAGGCTTTAGCCTTCATATGGGGAGGGGTTTACGGACCCCTCTCCCCTGCAGCTCAGATGGTGGTTCTAGGCCAATTGATGGCTGTTAGCGTGTTGATTCTGCTCATGGATGACATGCTTGAGAAGGGTTGGGGCATCGGTAGCGCGGTTAGCCTCTTCATACTGGCCGGAGTGGCTCAGCAGGTATTCTGGGAGATTTTCTCTCCCGTTGGTCCAATGAAGGATGGCTTATACGTGGGCTTCATCCCCTCACTTATCCACGCAAGCATCGTGTATGCGACTACTGGGAATTCTACGTTGCTGCATGAGGTGTGCTTTCGTAGGAGCGGCTTCCCAGACTTGATCGGCCTGATATCAATGGTCGGCTTCGTGCTCGCACTTACCTACCTTGAGAGCATGAGGGTGGAGATACCTATCTCGGCCCCCCGATACGGAGGTATCAGGGCGCGAATACCCTTGAAGTTCCTCTACGTTTCCAACCTTCCGATAATTCTCGTTTCTGCTCTTATGGCCAACATCCTCATCATAGGCAGAGCTGCATGGACTCGCTTTAACCCGGATAACTCAAACCCATGGCTGAACTGGTTCGTGATGTACAATGCTACGACCATGCAGCCACTAAAACCATCGTTGATCTACTACATGACTGCGCCGCGGGGTTTAATGTCCGTGATAAACGACCCAATCCACGTGGCTGTATACGCCACCATGTTGATCGGGCTTTCGGTGGCCTTCTCTCTCGTATGGGTTGCAGCAACTGGAATGGATCCTAAAGGTCAAGCGGAGGAGTTCGCTAAAGCCGAGCTACATGTCCCAGGGTTTAGATCTTCGGCTAAAGTTCTCGAGCATCTTCTAAGCCCTTACATCTGGGCTCTCACGATCCTCAGTGGAGCCATTGTAGGAGCATTAGCAGTCATAAGCGACATTCTAGGTACGATTGGTACGGGGATAGGTTTACTGCTCGCGGTGGGAATCATCCTCCAGTACCAGCAACTACTAACAAGGGAGCAGCTGCTGGAGATGCACCCAACCCTAAGCAAGCTACTAGGTGCAAGGTAGCAGTCTGTAGAGTCAAGGTTACAACCCGCAGAGGAAAGCACTAGCCCGTGAGCTTGGGACCAGTTTTAACTCAATTAACCATTCAGCCCTTAAAGCGTTAGATAATCGTTCTACCATCAGATAGTGGTGGGTGTTAGGAAATAGTTTTTAACGTGTTACAGAGAAGGTTCTTGCAATGCCGAGGCGATCTACAGCACAGGTTGCTGATCGGAAGCATAAGGTCATAGAATTCTTAAAAACCCATGGAGAAACCCCCACTTCAACCCTCGTCAGAGAGCTGGGGCTTACGCACTCTCAAGCGTTCTACGTACTGAGGCTACTCTTAAAAGAAGGTAAGGTGAGAGAGGTTAAGCGAGGTAAAGTAGCTTACTGGGTAGCCGTAGAGTAGATACAACGGTCGCAAAACATAAATTGGGGTACCCGGTCTTCGCTTCCGCGAGCGGGCATGGGAGGAAGGCAGAGGACATCCATATTCTTCGATGTGGAAAAGAAGGAGACCGAGTCTCAAAGCTCAAGAAGCAGCGCTAGGGAGAAGGAGAAGAAGCAGAAGTGAAGGCGCACAGTGACGCATGGGGCTCAATGCCTTTCAGCGAACCTAAGTAAAAATATAATCTCTCTTCAAGCATTCCTTCGGCTCTGGTACCGAACAGTGGCAGAGTTTAAGACGTCCCCTCTTTGAGACCAGACTCGGTGTCGTTTACAAGAGTAGAGGGGGGTGTAACGAGAAGGCCGCCTCCCAGCCCGGCAGTGAAACGTAGAGTCGCCATCCCTTCATCGCTTTTCGTGGGTGAAGATCGTAAGCTGGCCACGCTACGATTAGGTCTAATTGCCCGCTATCTTTCAATTTTCCGGGTGGAGGAAGTATTGGTGTTCGGAGTTGACAACGAGTTCGTGGTAGATGTCCTGAGATACGCTGAAACTCCACCCTACTTGAGGCAAAAGCTGATACCGCTGAAGAGCACGTTGAGGTACTGTGGTGTCATCCCCCCACTCCAGAGCCCTCACCACCCCCCATCACCTAAGGGCCGCGGCTTTGTATGCGAGTATAGGGAGGGGGTTGTTCTAAGAACGTTTACGGATGCTGTGTTGGTAGATGTAGGTTTGAAGGAACCGGTATTGGTGCGGGGGAGAGCGAGACCTCGCGAGAGAGTAACGGTAATAATCGATGATGAACCCCGGCTGGTTCATAGGCAGGAAGTGCCTTTCTATTGGGGGTACGAAGTATCTACAGCACCCAATCTGCGTGCAGCGGTGTTAGCGTGCGAGGGTTATGTGAAAGTGGCAACGTCGAGATTAGGCGATCCTGTGAGAAATGTTGCGGAAGAACTGGTAAGGGAAGCTAAGCGTAAGGGTGGAATTGCTGTGTTCTTTGGTGAAAGGGAGCGGGGGCTGCTCGATATAGCTCTTGAAGAGGGTTGGGATCCCAAAGAATCATTTGACTTTATCGTCAACCTTGTGCCTAATCAGGGCACATTCACTATAAGAACGGAGGAGGCGATACCGATCACCCTAGCTATCCTCGACTTTTTGCTTGACTGAGCCGCCGAAGGGTTCACGGTAGGTTTAAAAATCTCTTAGGCGACTGCGCGTGCAGCTGCAACTAGGGGGGTTAGAGTGGTTAAGGATCATAAACCACGACGAGGGAGCATGGCTTACTACCCGCGGAAGAGAGCTCGCAGTATAGTGGCTCGTGTAAGAACGTGGGTTGATGTCGGAAAGGCCAAGCTTCTGGGCTTTGCTGGCTACAAGGTGGGCACCTTACACGTAGTGAAAATTGAGGATAACCCCAATAGTCCTCTTTACGGACAAGAAGTCGCAAAAGTTGCCACGGTGATCGAAGCTCCACCATTAATCGTGTTAGCAGTCAGAGCCTACGAGCGAACGCCCTACGGGCTTAAGAGTATTGCTGAGGTCTGGGCTAAAAGTATCCCTAAAACTCTAGAGCGAGTCTTTACGATCCCCAAGAAGGACTCCTTTGATGAGCAGATGAAGAAGCTCGTAGAAATGAAGAGCAAGATCGCTGAGGTGAGAGTGATAGTTGCTACACAGCCGAAGAAATCTGGACTTGGTAAGAAAAAGCCAGAGGTTTTCGAAATCAAAGTAGGCGGAAAACCTAACGAAGCGCTGGAGTACGCGCTGAGCGTACTGGGGAAGGAAGTGAACGTTACAGAGGTGTTTGAGCCAGGACAGTACGTTGACGTGCTGGCAGTAACGAAGGGTAAAGGTTTCGGGGGGGTTGTTAAGAGGTTCGGAGTGAAAATCCTCCCCCGTTGGCATAAGCATAGGAAGGGTAGCAGGAGGATTGGTACAGTGGGTCCTCAAGCTCCAGCTATAATGTTTACAACGCCGTTTGCCGGCCAGCTAGGTTTTCATCAAAGAACAGAGTACAACAAGCGTATACTGAAGATTGCTGATCCTCAAACCGAAAATATCAATCCAGTTGGCGGATGGCCTCATTACGGGCTTGTCAGGAGCACATACCTGATAGTGGAGGGGACTATACCGGGTCCGCCCAAGAGGCTTGTAAAACTGAGGTTCGCTGTGAGGCCTAGAAGGGAGAAGAGGGAGCCGCCGAAACTGGTCTATGTAAGTACGCAACCCTTAGGAGGTGAGGGTAGTGGCTAGGTTAGTCAACGTTTTCGACTTGGAGGGCAACATCGTGGGAAGCATAGAGCTCCCAGCAGTTTTTGACACCCCTGTAAGAGTCGATCTCATCAGGAGAGCCGTGCTAGCACTAATGACATCAAAGCTGCAGCCGAAAGGCACTGACCCCTTAGCTGGCTTAAGGACTACAGCGGAGAGCTGGGGTGTTGGTCACGGCGTAGCTAGGGTTCCCAGGGTGAAGGGCAGTAGCAGAGCAGCTAGAGTCCCACAGGCTGTAAAAGGTAGGAGGGCTCATCCACCCAGGGTGGAAAAGAAGATTCGTGAGTTTATAAACGAGAAGGAAAAGAGGTTAGCGACCGTTTCAGCTCTCGCGGCCACGGCGAACTTAGAGTTCGTGCGGGCCAGGGGTCATCGCGTGGATCGTGTAAAGCAAATCCCCCCAGTCGTGGTCGATGATTTCCAACGTTTAACACGGACTAGCGATTTAAGAAAGGTGCTGGAAGCTCTAGGTCTATGGGACGATGTTGAAAGAGCGGCAGATGGGACAAGGATTAGGGCTGGAAAGGGTAAGATGAGGGGGAGGCGTTATAAAGTGCCTAAAAGCCTGTTGATTATTGTGGCTGAGAACGATGGTATAGTATGGGCTGCGCGGAACCTCCCTGGAGTAGAGGTCGCAACGGCCAGGCTAGTCAACGTAGCTCAGCTGGCTCCCGGTGGACACCCGGGGAGGTTAACTCTTTACACGCTTTCATCACTTAAAATTCTTGCTGAACGCTTCAAGGGTGTAACCGTATGGAACCCGATGGCGTTATAGTTAGATTGCACGTGACAGAGAAATCTCTGATGCTAGCGGAGCGCCACAACGTAATGACCTTTATCGTCCTCAGGACCGCTTCGAAACCTCAGATAAAGAAGGCTGTTGAGAAAATGTACGGCGTGAAGGTGGCGAAGGTAAACACTCTCATTACTCCAACAGGCGAGAAAAAAGCATATGTAAAGCTCGCAGAGGGGTACAACGCAATGGATGTGCTCAGTAGGCTGGGTGTGCTCTAAGGTGATCTAGTATGGGCAAGCGTTTGCTCGTTCAACGAAGGGGTCGTGGAAGTAGTGTGTTTAGGAATCCGGGTTGGAAGCATGAAGGGCCGGCTGAGTACAGGGTGTACGATCCGGAGTCTATCTCCAACACGGTCATAACTGGGGTAGTGACGGAGCTGCTTCACGATCCGGGGAGGGGGTGCCCCCTAGCCCGAGTGAAGTTCGAGGATGGTGTTGAAATGCTGATGGTAGCTCCCGAAGGGCTATCCGTGGGGCAAAAGATATACTATGGGGCGAAAGCCCCGATTAGCTTAGGTAACATCCTTCCGCTTGCTAGTATTCCGGAAGGGACCCTAGTTTGCAATGTTGAGATAAGGCCTGGTGATGGAGGTAAGCTTGCGCGCTCATCCGGCACTTATGCTGTAGTTCTGGCACACAGGGATGGAAAGACCCTCCTGCAACTACCATCAGGTAAGGTCAAAGAGGTTAGTTCTCAATGCAGAGCAACGATCGGCATCGTCGCCGGAGGCGGTAGAGTTGAGAAGCCCATGCTAAAGGCTGGGAAAATGTATCACTTGTCGAAAGCTAAATCATTCAAGTATCCGAGAGTCAGAGGTAAAGCGATGGGTGCGTACGCGCACCCCGCAGGCGGAGGCCATCACCCCAAGGGTCTCACGCCGGTTCCAAGAACAGCGCCACCTGGGCAGAAGGTGGGGCATATTGCTCCGAGGAGGACGGGGCGGAAGAGAGGTGGTACTCAATCCTCCAAGTAACTTATCGCATCGCGATGCTTTTATTACTTGAAGTTGTAGCCCCCCGAGGTTAAATGAGCTCATCGGGAGGGTTCCTCTACAGGGGGTACACGCTCGAACAATTGGCCGCAATGCCTCTCGACAGACTGGCGGAAGTACTCCCAGCGAGGCAACGGAGAACGCTTCGCCGGGGCTTAGGGAAGGAGCATAGGAAACTGCTGGAGAAGATAAGGAGGGTTAAGCAGATGATGGAGGAAGGGAAGGTCAAGAAGCAACCAGTGATAAAGACCCATCTAAGGGACATGATAGTGCTCCCCGAGATGGTTGGCCTGACGCTGCACGTCTACAACGGGAAGGAGTTTGTACCGGTAGAGATCAGGCCGGAGATGATCGGGCACTATCTGGGGGAGTTTGCTCCAACGTGTAAAAAGGTTGAACATGGAGAACCCGGCCTTAAAGCAACACGGTCTTCGATGTTCCTACCCTTAAAGTAGGTTTTTAAACGGCTTTTAAGCCAGCTCACGGCGAGGTGTCACGAGGTGTCTGCATCGACGAAGACATTCCAGTTCCTGGTTGAAGGTGGAAAGGCTACTGCAGGTCCACCGATAGGCCCAGCGCTCGGGCCTCTTGGAATCAACGTCTTAGAGGTTGTCAGGAGGATCAACGAGCTGACTAAAGACTTCAGTGGAATGAGAGTACCAGTTACAGTACGAGTCGATGTTGAGAAGAAGAGCTTTGATGTTTCAGTTGGAACTCCCACCACTGCCGCACTGATAATAAAGGAGTTGAAGGCGGAGAAGGGGTCCGGGCAACCGGCACGCGAATACATAGGTAACCTTTCCTTTGAATCGGTAGTGAAGATAGCGATGATGAAGAGGTCCGATATCGGTGCTAAAACTCTGAAAGCGGCCGTTAAGTGCGTAATAGGGACATGTCAGAGCATGGGGGTCAAGATCGAAGGTAAAACACCTAAGGAGGTGTTAAAGGAGCTCGAGAGAGGGGTATACGACGAGATACTGAGGAAATTCGAGCTTGGAGGTGGGATGCGGTGAGCGTGAAAATCGATGCGTTGGTAAAATCGGTTGAAGAAGCAAAATCTAAGGCAAAGCCGCGCAGGTTTGTGCAGAGCTACGAAATAATAGTGAAGCTTCGAGACGTCGATGTGAAGCAGAGCGAGAACAGGTTTGTCGAACTGATCACCCTCCCGCATCCACCGCCCAATAAGCTGTCCACGGTCGCGGTGATCGCGGAGGGGGATCTAATGCTCAGGGCCAAAGAAGCGGGCGCCGACATCGTACTCTCTAGAGCGGATCTTGAGAAGATTGCCGCGAGCAAAAAGGAGGCTAAGAAGCTCGCTAAAAAGTATGACGTATTCTTGGCGCAAGCTGACTTAATGCCGCTGGTAGGTAGACTCTTGGGACGCTACCTTGGTCCGCGAGCAAAGATGCCGCAGCCAATCCTACCCGGCACCGATCTAGCAGCTGCTATTGATCGAGCGAAGAAGTCGGTGCGAATTAAACTGAGAGATCAACCCCAAATCGCGTGTAGGATAGGTAGCGAGATTCAGAGCCCTAAGGAAGTAGCAGAAAATGCTGCTGCTGTGCTGACCTTTTTACTGAGCAGATTCAAACCTTATAACATCGAGAAGGTCTACTTGAAGTTAACTATGGGCCCCCCTGTTGAGGTGGCGGTAGTATGAGAGCGCTAACCAGTTTAAGGGTAAGGGCTAGTCCGCCCAGTAAGGTTGCGAAGTTACAGAACTACTCTGAGCTCCTTTCAAAGTATAACTTCTACCTCGTAATAGATGTGACGGGAATCCCCGCATCAGCGCTGCACATGCTACGCCGCAAACTCATGGAGCGCGGGGCTGTCTTAAAGGTAATTAAGAACAAAGTTTTCCTGAAAGCTTTGCAGAATCTTAGAAGAGGAACACCCGATAAGCTAGTTACCAAATTAACTGGTCAGAACGCCGTGATTTTCACCAACGAAAACCCCTTCTCTCTCGCACTCTTCCTGCTTAAGGAGTATAAAATGACGCGTAAAGCCATGCCTAACGATATAGCCACAAGCGATATCGTCGTGCCCTCAGGAAATACGGGAATAGCACCAGGCCCTTCAATGAGCCTCTTTGGCAAGCTCAAGATTCCGATCAGAGTTATGGAAGGAACAATTTGGGTAGTCTCCGACACCATTGTCGCTAGGAAGGGTGATATCATCACCCCGGAGCTAGCTGAGCTACTAGGCAAACTCAACATCAAACCAATCGAGATAACCATCCCGATAAAAATGATCAGCATCGATGGGCGCATAGTCGAGCCCGGCGAGGTATCGTTTGAACCGGAGTACTACTCCAAATTGCTTGCTGAAGCTCAACAGGAGGCGATCAACCTAGCCATCAACGCCTACTTGCCTCTCCCAGAAGTCATCCACGTGTTGATTTCAAGGGCTGTTGCACAGGCTGACGCATTAGCGGTAGCGCAAGCGCTTCCGCTGCCAGGAGTGATCGAGCGCAGTTTATCCAAGGCTTATCTGCAGGCTTCAGCCCTTTACAACCTCCTTAAGCAGCAGAACCCCAATTTCGCGTAAGCAAGCAAAAGGTTATTTTTGTTCAAGCTACAACCCTGAGCAGCATGGGAGAGGAAGAGTTCCTGCATCTGCCATTCTTCAAGGAGAACGGCTTTCTTCTGAAGAAGTGTAAGTTATGCGGGAAAAGTTTCTGGACACTAAATCCTGAGCAAGATGTCTGCGGGGATCAGCCGTGCACCGATTACGAGTTCGTCGGCGAAGGTCTTGTCTCATTGTTCAATGAGCCCAGAAACGTTAGAGAAGCTTTTCTAACCTTCTTCGAGAAGGAGGGGCACGCTCGGATTAGTCGATATCCTGTGGTAGCGAGATGGAGAGACGATGTGTACTTGGTCGGAGCTTCGATCTACGACTTTCAACCGTGGGTAACCGAGGGGATCGTAGAACCACCAGCTAATCCGCTCGTAATATCGCAACCCAGTATAAGGTTGACGGACCTTGAAAACGTCGGTAGAAGCGGTCGTCACTTGACAGGGTTCGAGATGATGGCCCATCACGCGTTTAACATAGGCGATAAAACTGTATACTGGGCCGACGAAACTGTCCGCTACGCGTTCAGGGTCTTGACCGAGGTATTCAAGATACCGCCCGAGCAAATATCGTTCAAGTTCGATTGGTGGAGCGGTGGGGGTAACGCCGGTGAAGACTACGAGGTGCTAGTCAAAGGGTTGGAAGTTGCAACACTAGTCTTCATGCACTACCGCGTTGTAGGAGAGAAGTTCGTACCCATGCCGAACAGGATCGTAGATACCGGCTACGGCCTGGAGCGCCTTCTCTGGCTCCTAAAGGGAACACCAACGGTTTACGACGCGGTATTCCCGAGCATCATAGATCAATTGATGAGGGAGGCGGGCCTTAAGCCCCTAGACCCGAAGATTGCTCTAGCGGTTGCTAGGAAGTCCGGTAAGTTGGACTTTAAAAGACCTTTAGAGGCTCAGCGTCAGTTAGAACAGATCGCAGAAAGCCTCGAGGTAAGCCTGGAGGAGCTCAAAGGCGCGATAAGCCCGTACCACGATCTCTTCGCCCTGGTTGATCACACCCGCACGATCCTCTGGATGATCGGTGACGGTGTAGTACCCTCAAACGTTGGCGCCGGCTACCTGGCAAGACTGCTGATACGTAGAGCGCTTCGGCATTTATGGAAATTAAGGATCGAAAAGCCTCTCGCCGAGATTGTAGCGCGACAGATTAGACACTGGAGTTTAGACTTTCCTGAATACCGCGAGATCGAAGATGAAATCATTGATATCGTGAGCTATGAGGAGAAAAGATTCTTAGAAACTCTTCAGCAAGGCAAACGAACGCTGGCCAGGCTTGCCAGGGAATTGAAAGCTAAGGGTCGCAGCGAACTTCCAGCGAATCTGCTCGCCGAGCTGTACGAGTCCCACGGCCTACCCCCGGAAATTGTTGCGGAGGAGCTCTCGACGCACGGCTTGGTGGTCAACGTGCCAGTCGACTTCTACCTCACGCTAGTATCGAAGCACCAGGAGGCGAAGCGGCTGGAGGAGCGAGTAGGAGTGGAGCTAGATAAATTGATCGAGGGGCTCAAGCCGACCGAGAAGCTCTATTACATTGATCCCCGAATGCTACAGTTCGACGCTATTGTGCTGCGATCTGAGGGTAATAGGGTCATTTTAGATCGAACGGCCTTCTACCCGGAGGGTGGGGGGCAGCCTCACGACCTTGGGATTTTAAGCTGGGAGGATGGCATGTGCCATGTCGTTAGAGTGCTTGACGTGAGAGGCATTGTGATTCACGAATGCGAGGGGCCAGTACCCCCGACCGGTGCTAAGGTGAAGGGCCTAGTCAACGCTGAGAGGAGGTTTGCGCTCATGCGCAACCATACTGCCACGCATATAGTCCTGGGTGCTGCTAGAAGGGTTCTCGGAAAACACGTCTGGCAGGCAGGCGCACAAAAAGGTATAGAGCAGAGCAGGTTGGATATAACCCACCACAAGAAGATTACACCGGAGGAATTGAAGCAGATCGAACGCCTAGCGAATCTAGTAGTTATGGAGAACAGGCCTGTGCGAGCGTTCTTCGAGGACCGCTCTAAGGCAGAGATGAAGTACGGCTTCACCCTCTACCAAGGTGGTGTGGTACCGGGCGCTAGGCTAAGGATCGTTGAGATCGAGGGTTGGGACGTAGAGGCCTGCGGAGGGGTTCATTGCTCGAGCACAGGGGAAGTCGGATTCATAAAGATCATTAAGGCGGAGAGGATCCAGGATGGGGTATCACGTCTCATCTTCAAAGTGGGTAGCGCAGCGGTTGAGTACGCTCAACAGCTCGAAGAAAGCTTAAGCAAGATCGCTGATATTCTGGGAACTGAGCAGAGCAGGGTTGTAGACTCGGTGAGTGAGCTTTTGAAGGAGCGCGACGCGCTGGCTAAAGAGCTCAAGGAGCTAAAGGGTAGGCTTCTAGACGCTGAAGCGGCAAGAATCGCGTCGCAGGCGGAGCAGATAGCGGGCTTCAATTTCGTTGCCATCCTAGTGGAAGAGAATGACGTAAAAGAGTTCGCGCTCCGAGTCGCCAAGAACCTAAAACGTGCCGTCGTGGGAGTTGTCAACAGGAAAGGCAGCTACGCTATAAAGGTCAGCGATGAGTTAGTGGGAGAAGGTTTAGACGCCAGAAAACTGAATGAGGAACTCCTCCGCAGGGTGAATGGGAGGGGAGGTGGAGCACCCGATCTGGTGTCAGGCAAGGTGGAGGAGCCGCTAGCGTTTTGCTCAGCTTTGAGAGATGCGCTACTACTCAAAGCCCAGCCCCATTAGAATTCACTTAACGAGAAGGCTTTTAGAAGCCGGTGTTGATTTCCTTTATCTCCTCGAAAGAGGGTACAACCGGGATGCTGCACTAAACATGGTAACCGCGCGGTGGAACTTAAGCAGGCTAGAGAGGCTCACTCTCTACCGCGGGGTTTTTGACAGAAGCACATCTCGCGAACGGGCTTCAAAGCTTCTTCAGAACCCCTCAAGCCTAGCCATCGACGGTTTCAACGTTCTCTCCACAGTTCAATCCGCGCTCGTAGGCGATAGCTTGATCCTAGCTACGGACGGTTTTGTCAGGGATCTCTCTGCCACCGTTAGAAAAGTGAGAGTGAGTCCTCTACTCGCATCCGCGCTCTCTATCGTGCTACACTACATCGCGAGGTTGGGAGCCCACGAAGTGTTCATCGTGTTCGACGCCCAAGTCAGCAGAAGTGGTGAACTATCTCGGTTAACTCAGGAACTAATGAGGAACTTTAATCTGAAGGGCTCGTCGATCACGAGCAGCAAAGCCGACAGTTTCCTCATCTCCTGTAGCGATGAATACGTAGTGGCTACCAGCGATTCCCTGCTGCTTGATCGCGTCGCTCGTGCAATCGATCTTGGGGGGCTGATCAGTTGCCACATAGCTGAGGAAAACATAATTAATCTGAAGACTCTCATCGAGGAGGGGGTGAAGAGAGTTGCGGAGAGTATCGCCGAGGGAGCTCGAACGTATGATGAGAAAACTGGGGATGAAAGTTAACCAGCTAGCTTGCGAGAGGGTCATCTTCGTCCTAACCGACAAGGAAATCGTAATCGAAGACCCTACGGTGACGCTTATCGAAGTGCAGGGTGAACGAATGTACCAGGTAGCGGGACGCGAGGTGGAAAAGCCTCGAGAGGAGCAAGTGATCCTGGAGTTCTCGGAAGAGGACGTGAAGCTGGTGGCAGAACAAGCGGGAGTCTCGATGGATGAGGCCAGGAGTGCCCTAAGGGAAACTGGCGGGGATCTGGCTCAAGCTATCATCCTCCTCCAAGCTAGGAAAGGGAGTACTAATGTTTAATAAGGCTCGAGGAAGCCTTGAAAAGTTGCTAGATGCATTGGGGGTTGCGAAGATCCCCCTGAAGCCGAACACGATAACGATAACCGCGCTAGCCCTCTCTCCTATTGTTCCTGCCATGGCATACTTAGGAGCCTCCCCCTCCCTCGTTGCTGTAGTGCTGCTTGCCTCAGCGTCTCTAGACGGGCTCGACGGGTACATAGCCAAGAAGAAGGGGATGCAAAGCACGTTCGGCGCATTCCTTGACTCAACTGCGGATCGGGTGAGCGACTCCCTCTATACGTGCGCGCTCGCGGCGGCGAATATAGTGGATTATCCCTACGCGCTCGCGCTCTTGACGGCGGAGTTCGTTGTGAGCTACACGAGAGCAAGGGCTGAAAGCCTAGGTGTGAACCTGGCTGGGGTGGGATTAATGGAAAGAGGGGAAAGGACGATCTTTAAAGCCATCATACTCTTCTCTGCATCCTTCCACGTTGGTGTGGCGAGAACATTGACCTTCCTCTTGCTCGCTCTTACGGCTGCAACAGCGCTACAGCGCGTAGTGGCAGTAAAAAAGGCGCTTGAAGGCAGGTAGGGGTGACAGGTATGATAGTCATTGATGGTTCATACGGCGAAGGTGGAGGCCAGTTGCTGCGTTACAGCGTGGCTCTCGCGTCGCTCATGGGTATAGACGTGAGAGTCGTGAACATCCGTGCGAAGAGATCTCCTCCCGGCTTAAGACCCCAGCACCTGGCGGCGGTTAGAACGATCGCGCAGCTCGTGGGTGCGAACGTTGAAGGATTGTTCATCGGGTCGATGGAGATAGTCGTAAAGCCTAGAGGAAGGCCAAGAGGAGGCAAGCTTGAAGTGGATATCGGCACTGCGGGTAGTATTTCGCTACTACTTCAAGCCGCGCTTCCCGTGCTAGCGGCCGCAACCGATATGGTGGCCTTACGCGTGAGAGGGGGGACGGACGTTAGCTGGTCCCCTCCGATCAACTATTTCGAGCATGTCCTCATACCCCTATTGAGAAAGTTCGGCTTAAGGGTTGAATTGAAGGTGGTACGCAGAGGTTTTTACCCGCAAGGGGGAGGGATTGTGGAGGTTAATGTATTTCCCTCTTACCCGCTAAAGCCAGTTGAGATCGAGAGGGCGGGAGAACTGAAGGAAATTAGGGGCATCTCGTACGCCGCTAACCTGCCGCGGCACGTTGCCGAAAGGCAGGCAGCCTCGGCTCGAGATGCGCTAAGGCTCGCTGGCTTCGGGGATTACCTTGGCGAGATCGTTATTGACGTGGAAACTCCTGCGATCGGTCCAGGCAGCGGGATAGTCCTTTGGGCGGAGTACGAGAACGGTGTTGTGGGGGCAGACGCGCTGGGGGAGAAAGGGAAGAGGGCGGAAGTTGTGGGGCGCGAAGCGGCTGAGAAGCTCATCAGCGTTCTGCGCAGTGGGGCTCCCATTGACGCTCATGCTTTGGATAACATTGTAATCTATATGGCACTAGCAGAAGGTCGATCAACAGTGGTATCAAACGAGCTCAGTAGTCATGCTGAAACGGCTATATGGCTTTGCGAACAGCTCACCCGTACTAAATTCACCGTTTCGCACGAGAAGGTGGGCGTGAGAGTTGCAGCGGAAGGCGTCGGTTACCGTGCGTTAACTTGAAGGGGCTCTCTACTCGCTTTCCTCGGCGAGAATGGCCGTATAATAGTACTCGCCGAGACTTTTCAAGTACCTGTCCAGCCTCGAGTCCTCTTTATTGACCCTGGGGCGTAGAGTGTCTGGATCTCTCCTGAACGTCACGCCCAGCTCTCTGAGGAGGGCGTTGAAGCCGTTGCGCAAGCTTAGTGGGGAAGAAGCCTCACCCTTTAAGCTCGGCTCACCCCTAAAAACCATGAGGGAATCGGCTATGAAGTCCTGTATCATGAGGTCGTGCTCTACGACTATAGTGGCGACACCGCGCTCTTGGGTTAACCGCCTAACTACGCGTGCAACCGCGTAGCGTTGCTCAACATCCAGGTAGGCCATGGGCTCGTCAAGCAGGTAGATGTCGGCCTCTCTGCCCAAAGCAGCAGCGATCGCAACTCGCTGAAGCTCGCCACCACTTAGCTCCTCCACATCCCTCTCCATGAGTTTATGTAGACCGAGGGGCTGGATCAGCTCACTCCAGGTGATGCTCGCGCTGAGGTCGACGCCGGCCTTCTCGAGAACCTCCCGTACAGTGCCCACCATCGATTCGCGGGGTACCATCTGGGGCTTGTAGCTCAACCTCGAGCCGGGCTTTATCTCGACCCAACCATTGTCCGGTTTTAACTCTCCAACAAGCATCCTCACGAAAGTTGTCTTCCCGATGCCGTTTGGACCCACAACCCCGACAATTTCTCCCGCGTAGATTTCACCAGCCTCGACCTCCAGCTCAAAACCGTCAAGGCGCTTGATCAGCGTGCTCCAACTAGCGACTATTGCCCCGGGGCGGGTCACACGCTCTGGCGGCTTAACGTGGAACCTGATTTCATGATCCCTGAATCGTATGTTCTCCTCTTTCAGGACCCCCCTTAGGAACACATTGATGCCGGTCCTCACGCTCCTCGGTAAGCTAACAATTCCATAGGCTCCCGGCTCTCCATAAAGCACGTGGACGTAATCAGACATGTAGTCAAGCAAAGCCAAGTCGTGTTCAACCACTAAAACGTACTTCCCCCTCCTGGCCAACTC
Organism: Thermofilaceae archaeon; assembly: GCA_038731975.1. Taxonomy (NCBI): domain Archaea; kingdom Thermoproteati; phylum Thermoproteota; class Thermoprotei; order Thermofilales; family Thermofilaceae; species Thermofilaceae archaeon. The sequence goes on from JAVYQJ010000001.1 coordinate 113,645, forward strand.
TCGTATGGTGCGAGCAACCCTCAACCTCTCTCTCACGTCGAGGTAGCTCGAAGGTTCATCGAATACGTAAACGTCAGCGTTGCGGCACATGGCGGCCGCTATGGCTAGCTTCTGCAACTCGCCGCCGCTCAATTGGCTGACCGTTCTATCGAGCACCTTCTGGAGCGCTAAAGACTCAACGATCTGATCCATTACACCGTTTTCGTCTACACGCTTTAGAACGTCCCTAACGGTGCCCTTCACGTACTTCGGTATAACGTCGATCTCCTGAGGCTTACGTACGGCGATAAACTGCCCGTTGGCCAGCTTCTGGAAGTACGTCTGAAGCTCCGATCCCCTGAAGTAGCGGATGATCTCATCCCAATCAACGCCCTCAAGCCTACCCAAATTGGGCTTGATCTCACCAGACAGTATCTTGAGCGATGTCGACTTTCCAACACCGTTGCTTCCAATAATACCTACTACCGATCCTTGCTTAGGTATGGGAAGTCGAAAGAGTTCGAAGCCGCTTGGGCCGTACCTGTGTACAAGCTCCTCGCGCAATTTCTCAGGGAGGTTAACAATGTGTATGGCGCTGAAAGGGCACTTTCTTACGCATATACCACATCCTACGCAGAGCTTTTCATCGATAACAGCGCGCTTCAAGTTTTCATCGATCCAGACGCACTTAGCACCAGACCTATTGATGGGGCAAAAGCGGACACACTCCTGGCCGCACTTGCTGACTCTGCAGAGGTTACGTTCAACCACCGCTACGCGCATGCTGAAACCCGCTGATAGAGCTCGGAGATAACTACTTCGCTCTACTCAGTCTCCCCGCTCTCCATGGACTCCAGGAAGATCTCGTAGTACTCTTTCAGCAGCTCTCTTTCCTCCTCCACCTTTTCCTTCTCCCTCTCCTTCACGCCCTCTATAACCACGAGCTTCTCCCTCTTGTCTTTACCCACTTCCTCCCTTACAACGTAGCCTCGCTTAGCCGTAGCCTCCCTCTTGTACCCACATTTTCTGCATACTAAGTAGGACTTCCCCTCTGAAACCAGAGGAACTAAGATAGAGCCACACTTTGGGCAAAACTCCATCCCTACTCCTCACCTACGCGGCTCCTTCTCCCCCAGAAGCTCTCTATTAAGCATTACGGTAAGCACACATCCAACATATTTGCAACACATTTTAATAGCAGAGCCTGGAAGACTCCACGAGCAAGTATGGCTGAGAAACCTGAGCACGTAGTTGTGACCGAGGATCTACACAAGTACTACATGCTGCGGGGAGAGGTTGTAAGAGCGTTACGCGGCGTAAACCTGAAAATAAGGTATGGCGAGTACGTGTCAATCCTGGGGCCCTCCGGCTCCGGGAAGACGACCTTATTCAACATGATCGGAGGCCTTGATAAACCCACAAAGGGTAGAGTGCTCCTGGACGGTCGAGACTTAGCTTCACTAACTCCAAAGCAATTAGCCTGGGTTAGATGCCACCGTGTTGGTTACATCTTCCAGACTTTCAACCTAATCCCCGTACTAACTGCGCTAGATAATGTGATGGTACCAATGATCTTCGCCGGCGTTCCTAGGAAGGAGAGGGAAGAGAAGGCGAAAAAACTGCTTGAGCGCGTTGGGCTTGGGGATCGGCTTTACCACCGGCCGACGGAGTTGAGTGGTGGTCAGCAGCAGAGGGTTGCAATCGCTAGAGCCCTCGCCAACGACCCCGCAATCATACTCGCCGACGAGCCCACCGGCAACCTCGACCTGCAGACCGGCCTGAGGATCGTGCAGCTACTCAAGGAGCTGAACGTGGAACGGGGGGTAACGGTCATCACTGCGACACACGACCTGAAGATGATCGACGTTAGCGACAGGATCGTGTGGATTCGAGACGGAGTGGTTGAAAGAGTTGAAGAGAGAGCTGCTATCGAGCTTGGAGCTGAAGAGCTAGAACTCTAAAGCAATGTTAAAAAAGTTTAACCTTTTAGCTTCAACTTACCGTAGAAGAGAGAACGATTTATTAAGCGAGCTCTGGTACTTTCTCAGGGATCTAGGAGATATTGAAGTTAAGGCAAGCCCCACAGGCCTTCCCGGGCTAGTTGTTCTGTACACGAAACTGGATCCATTCAAAGTGGTTGAGGAAGTTGCTAGTAGAATCAATAGTGAGCCGTGGTACTTCCGTTTTCTGCTGAAGATCGAGCCGATAGAGGTTTGCACACAGGTGGATCTGGAGGAGATTAAGCGGGAAGCTCTTAACTTAGCTGCTAAAAAGCTCAACCTTAACGACAGGTACCGTATCGAAGCACGCATCAGGCTATCCGCGTTAACCCGAGACGAGGTGATATCGGCGATCGCACCTAACATTCCGAATAAAGTGGATCTCGAGCACCCCGACAAGATCGTTCTCGTGGAGGTAATAAGGGATGTAGCAGGTATCGCCATCGTCGAGCCCAAGCATATAGTCTCCGTCCAGCGTCTTAGAAGGGCTGCCCGCGCGGAGACTGAAGGGGAGGGTTAGCGGGATAGAAACTCGAGTGCCATCCTTGATAATAGGCATTTTTCAACCGCGCTCGCAAAGTCGGTCGAGTACGTAGCCCGGATCTCCTTCTCTTCGATCCTCAGCTTCTGCGCGAGCAACCGTGCAGCCTTTTCGCTGTAACCAATGGGGCTTACGCTCGCTTTAACGCGCTCACACAGAGCTACAACACCCTTGATGCAGGCCTCCGCGCTATCCGCTACAAGAACCGCTACCGCCCGCTTTTCGTTCGCGTCCGGTTGAAAGAGCTCTAGAGCCTTCGAGATTTCCCTCGTAGCTGCTGCGTAGAGGAACGCTTCGATATGCAAGCTCCTAGCGGTGTTGAGACCTAAGCGAAAACTCGTTACAGCGTAATCGACAGCGGTAATCACGTGAACGGGGCCAACTACAGCATCCGGATTGAAGAGGATGATGCGTAAACCAGGCGTCGCTTCACTCATGCTGAGCAGCTTAGCGATACCTTCTTCGCAATACACTTCGAAAGCAAGAGCGTAAGCCCTACCACCATCTATCGGGTGCGGCACCAGATCCCGCGGTGCGACGGTACTTATCCGGCACATGGAAGCCACTGTAGGGCTTCTAGCTGTAAACTTTCAGCCTAGCTACCTCCCTTAAGGCTCCGTCCAAGTCACCTTGTACGCCCAAGCGCTCCAGCTCGAGGCCTAGAGCCGTAACTAAGGCGAGGATATCGGCGTGCTTAATCGGGCCCATGACGCCGAGCCTTATTATGCGATCCTTCAGTGCACCCATGCCGCTCGCAACCTCGATGCCGTAAGCCTCTGCAAGCCGTCTTCGAAGCTCACTCGCGCTCACGCCATCCGGCGTTGCGAAAGAGAGCACGGTACGAGACCTGTAAATTTCCCTCACGAAAGGCCTGAGGCCAAGCTTCTGAATAGCGTTGTAAAGCACGACGGATCTCTCAACGTGCATTTTCACCCATTCATCGACCCCGAACCTGAGTATCCTTTCCAACGCCTTACTCAGAGCGGTGAAGAGCGTCACCGCGGGCGTAAATGGTGTCTCGGATCTACGGTTAAACTCGATGTACCTCCGCAGGTCGAAGTAGACGGTCACCGGCGGCCTTACGATCTTCTCCTTCGCCTCTTCGCTCAAAACTACAAAGGAAAGCCCGGGAGGGGCTGCGAGACACTTTTGCGAAGCAGCTGCCAAACCATCGATCCCCCACGAATCGATGTCGAGCTCGTCACCGCCCGCAGCCGAAACGGCGTCAACTAAGGTTAGCGCGCCGTGCTCCTTTGCCACCTTGCACAGCTCACGGATATAGCTCAACCTGATGCCGGGAGAGGTATCGTTGTAGACGAACGCCACGATGTCGGGCTTCTCAATCTGGATCCTCTCAGCAACTTGCTCGAGGCTGGGGGCATCACCCAGTTGGGCTGTAACCTCAACAACGTTTGCGCCATACGTCTTTAAAGCCTCCGAGAATCTTGCGCCGAACTCCCCCGCGTTAATCACGACGGCTTTTCGACGGGGGCCGAAATTCGAAGCTAACGCTTCGACCGCTCCCGAACCTGAAGCCGTAAAGATCACTACCTCGTTCTCGGTGCGCAAAACCTTCCTTAAGCGTTCGACAACCTCTTCAAAGATCTCGTGGAAGCGTTCTCCCCGGTGGTTTACGACAGGTTTCGCGGACTCCAAAAGGACGTCTTCCTCCACCATCACGGGTCCAGGTATGAAGAGCAGCCGGTCCTGGCGTTTCACGGAGGTTTTGCGGGCTCGGCATTATTAAACTTTCTTTCGCTCTCTCAAGCCGTACTCTTATCAGTGAAGAAATAAAAACCTAAAATCGAATAATCTGTACATGCTTAAAAATCCTGTAATTACTCTGCTTACAGATTTCGGGGCTCGTGATCACTATGTTGGGTCAATGAAGGGTGTAATCCTGTCAATAGCCCCACATGCGGTGATCATCGACATAACGCACTGCGTACCTAAGTTTGATGTGAGAGCTGGTGCTTTCCTCCTAAAAGCCGCGTACAAGTACTTCCCCCCGGGCACGATCCACGTAGCAGTCGTGGATCCAGGTGTGGGGACGCAGAGGCGCAGCATCGCAATTAAGACAAACAGCTACATCTTCATCGGGCCTGACAACGGCCTACTAGCTCCAGCAGCCCTCGAAGACGGCGTGCAGGAGGTTAGGCTCATCGAGAACCCCCGATTGACGAGGGATAAGGTCTCCCGTACGTTCCACGGCCGCGACATCTTCGCACCAGTGGCCGCTTACCTAGCCTGCGGGCTCCCCTTCGAAGAGGTAGGCCCTCTGATCGAGGACGGGTTGAATGTACCATCGTTTGCCCACCCTGAGGTTAGAGCAGGGTACTTAGCGTGCGAAGTGATGTACATTGACGATTTCGGCAACGTTGTTCTTAACGCCACTGCAAACGACGTCGAAAGAGCCGGTCTCACTTACGGAACCATGTGCAGGATAGAGCTGAAGGGATCGTTGGAAATCGTGGCTCCCTTCCTACCCACTTACGGTTACGTGGCAGAGGGCGAGACTCTGCTGCTGATCAATAGCGAAGATCACCTAGAACTGGCGGTCAACAAGGGTAACGCTGCAACCCGTTACGGACTGGCCACCGGGGATCGAGTCGCGGTTAAGGCTCTCCCCTAGCTTTGGGAAGCGGCCTCGCTACGACAAAGCGGGGTGCGCCCGTTGAAGCCCCAAGGAAAGAATTTTAATAGAGTTAGGTGAAAGGGGGTTTGCCCAAAGGTGGATTAAAATGGCAACGGCCGAGGGAACGATACTCATCGGTCAGAAAGCTGTCGCCAACTACGTACTAGCTGCAGTGACGCAGTTTACGCTGGGCAGCAAGAGGGTCATACTGAAGGCCAGAGGACGAGCCATTTCGAAGGCTGTTGACGCAGCTGAAGTGATAAAAAGGTTTATGGGCGATCGAGTGACTATCGCTAACGTAAAGATTTCCAGCGAGAAGGTAGGTGAACCAGGCAAGGAGCGCCTCGTCTCAGCGATCGAAATAGTACTTGAAAGGAAGGAGTAAACAGCCAAGCCAGTGCCTCAAAGAAGGGAATGCAACCTTTCTTCTTTCGAGCTTACTAACCTTTCAGTCTACCGCAAATCGGGTAGTAAGTGGTTTCTAAAAATAGAAATACGCGTCCCTCAACCGTGCCCAGACCTTTCTCTATACGTTGAGCTCTACGACTGCGAAGAGAATATCGTGGCTGTTGCTTACCTCGATGATGTGAAGGTTGAAGGCTCTAGCATGATCGTAGAGATACCTCTCCAGCGCGTAGACGGTTTAGGCAAAGCTAGAGTAATACTGACCTCAAACCGCGAGGAGCTGGGGACGGTTGAAGCCGGAATAAATGCGCACAATTATTAGCAGGTAAGCGTAGGTACACCGATGCTTGAAAACCTAATTAATCTGAAAGATTATAGAATGAGATTCGTTTCAAGCACCCATAAATTGACTGAGGAGGAAAGGAAGTTCTTGCTCCCGAGAATCCCACTAGATTGGTTAGACCATTGGAAAAGGAAGGGGGTGCTGAAGAGTGTCGAATCTGAGTCCCGCTTGGATTATTACAGTATCGAGCCTGGCCAGAAGTTGACGATGTTCACCAGCGATGAACCGGGGATCATAGCTAGCATTTGGATAACAGTGAGCGCATCCGATCGGAGGTTTCTCAGACACACGATTCTGAGGGCGTACTGGGACGGCGAGCCTGTACCGAGCGTTGAGGCGCCCATTGGAGACTTCTTCCTTCAGGGCCACCGGGCGTTTAGCCCCAAGCCCAGTCTAGCCTCGAGCGCCTACTCCGCGCTAGTCGGCCTCAGTAGCGGCGGCCTATTCTGCTTCTTTCCGATGCCTTTCAGCAGGGCCCGTGTAGAGGTTGAAAACCTAGGCAACGAAGAGATCCAATCCTTCTATTTCATCATCGGTTACTACGTTGGAGTAGATACGAGCAATCGACCGCGCTTCCACGCGCTTTGGAGAAGGGAAAAGGAGGTTAAGGCTGGCGAACCATACTGCGTGTTAAAGGGTAGAGGGAGGGGGCACTACGTTGGAACGTACCTTTACATGAGGAGCTTGAGCTTGAAACCCCCGATAATCGGTGGTCTAGGCTACCTCGAGGGAAATATTGCGATAATCGCTGATGGGGAACCCAGCTACGTTTCAACGGGTACTGAGGACTACTTCCTTTCAGGCTGGTACTTTTCCGGTGGGCCTTTTACAGCCCCCTTCCACGGGCTGATCCACAAGGACGAGGAGAAGGGCGAAATAGCAGCCTACAGGTTTCACGTGCTGGACCCCATTCCATTCAGGGAAAGCATAGAGGTTTACGCGCCCCACGGTGAGTTCAACGAGGTTGAAGCTGACTACAGCAGCGTTGCGTACTGGTACCAGCTGGAACCTCACGATGGCAGCCTTTACGGGATCAGGAGGGAGGACCTCTCCTAATCTGGGTTAGTCCATTGCCGATTAGAATTCCTTTTAAAGTCTTAGGATCGTAGTATCTGGATGCAGTCTAGCATCACCGCCTTCGAAGCCGTTGAGAGGCTCGAGGATCAGGGTCTAGAGGTGTTAAACGCCTTCGATGCTCGAATAGTCCAGGAAGCGGAAGGGAAGGAGAAGTTCCTCTGGGCGGCTTCCAACGCTTTAGTCGATAACCCCATCTTCCACCCGGCTATCCGAGTGGAGGGGCGACTCGAAGTAAGAGCTCGAACCCCGACGCTAGCCGCTGTCACAGGCAATGCCGTCATTCGTGCGGGAGGTAGGGTCTGTAAGCCTTGGAGGGCGCTACCCCTGTATGCTGGGTGCAGCATGGTTGTGGAAGCGGTGGAGGCTCCAGTCTATGTATCCTTCAGCGGTTTGCGCGCGTTGGCCTCGCAGCTTAAGGCTGGGTTAAGGCTCGTTGTCAAGCGCGTCTCGGAGATCGACGGTGATATCATAGCTAGATTCATACCGCAATCGCTCGTTCAAGCCTGCCTGAACAACGGTGAACCCTGCGATAAGGCGGTGCAGCGTGTGCTCCGCCACCTCCGCTACGCTTGCGAGATGGCTAGGAGCGGCGCGAGGCTGGTGAGAGTTAAGATCGGAAACACGGTCTACGAGATGTGGGTTAAAGAGGTGTAGCGAAGGGAACCTGAGGGTATGCCCGCTGACAGATTTGAGGAGTTGCAGCGTCTAAGGGAGCTCGCCAAGCTTGGTGGCGGCGCTGAGAGGATCGCTGCCCAGCATAAAGCGGGCAAGCTTACTGCCTGGGAGAGGATAGAACTGTTGCTGGATAAGGGGAGCTTCGTAGAGCTGGGGCGCTTCGTCAAGCATAGGGCGACAGAGTTTGGGATGTCCGAGAGGGTAGCTTACGGGGACGGGGTTGTAACTGGGATAGGCGAGGTCGAGGGGCGCAAAGTGGCAGTGTACGCGCAGGATTTCACTTTCATGGGTGGTAGCGTAGGTGAGATGCACGCTCTGAAGATAGCCGCCTTAATCGAGATGGCGATGAAGCTGGGTGTACCGATAGTAGGCCTCAACGACTCAGGGGGCGCGCGGATCCAGGAGGGCGTTGATTCGCTGAAGGGTTACGGCGAGATATTCTACAGGAACGTGCTGGCTAGCGGAGTGGTACCGCAGATCGTGGCCATCATGGGTCCCTGCGCTGGCGGTGCAGTATACTCGCCCGCTCTCGCCGATTTCATAGTGATGGTGAGGAAGACCAGCTATATGTTCATCACCGGGCCTAAAGTCGTTAAAGCCGCAACCGGGGAGGACGTCACGTTCGAGGAGCTGGGGGGACCCGACGTTCACGCGACGAAGAGTGGCGTAGCCCACTTCGTTGTGGATAGCGACGAGGAGGCGATAAGGCTGATAAAAAGGCTCCTGAGTTACCTACCCTCGAACAACGTTGAGGACCCGCCGTTTGTCGATACGAGCGATGACCCATACCGGGAGGACGAGACGTTGAACAGCATTGTCCCCGATGATCCGGAGGAACCGTACGACGTGAAGGAGATAATCTCAACGGTCTTCGACCGGGGGACATTCCTCGAGGTGCACGAACACTTTGCGCCAAACGCTGTTGTCGGTTTCGCGCGGCTCGCCGGCCACGTTGTTGGAGTTGTGGCCAATCAGCCAGCCTTCATGGCCGGAGCTTTGGACATCAACAGTTCCGATAAGATCGCTCGCTTCGTAATGTTCTGCGACGCGTTCAACATCCCAATCATAACGCTGATGGACGTTCCAGGCTTCCTACCGGGAACCGTGCAGGAGCATGGAGGGGTCATCCGCCACGGTGCGAAGATAATATACGCTTACGCCAGCTCCACTGTTCCGAAGATCACCGTAATCATGAGGAAGGCGTACGGGGGCGCCTACATCGCGCTTGGCAGTAAGCATTTGGGAGCGGACGTCGTTTACGCCTGGCCAACAGCGGAGATCGCGGTTATGGGGCCAGAGGGCGCAGTAGAGATCATCTACAGGGACGCAATCGCGGCAGCAAAACCCGAGGAACGGGATGAGTTAGTGAGGAACTTCGTTAGAGAGTACAGGAGGAAGGTCACCACGCCCTACTTTGCGGCGGGCAGGGGTTATGTTGACGACGTCATCATGCCCAGCGAAACGAGAAGGGTGCTAGCTCAAACGCTTAATTACCTCTTGTCCAAGCGGGAGAGGAAGCCCAGTCCGCCCAAGAAGCACGGGATACCACCGGTGTAAGGCGTGACGGAGGAGATAGAGCCCGAAAAGAGGCTAGCGGTGCTAGCAGCCTGCGTGATGCTGCTAAGCTTGAAGCGCAATAAAGCTAGGGTTAACGCAGCGGCTCGCGGGGAGAGGATCTCAAGCTGGGTTATTGCAGCCAGGTTGGACGCTCCTTCGGAGATTTGGTGCACGCTCGAAAGGGGTCGACATGAGAAGGAAGTTTAGAGTGGTTTTAGACGGGGAGCTCTACGAGGTTGAAGTAGAGCTCGCCGAACCGGGTGATATTGAGGCTCTGCTCCAGGCTTTCCAGACTGGCGTTGTAAAGCGCGTTACTACGGAGATCCCCGCGGCAAAGATGGTCGAGGGGGGAGTACCCGCGCCAATAACGGGGCGTGTGGTCGAGGTTAGAGTGAAGCCTGGTGATGAGGTTAAACAGGGGACCCTAATAGCTGTGATGGAAGCGATGAAGACCAGAGTGGAGGTTAGAGCCGGCAGGAGCGGCATCGTTAAGGACGTGCTAGTCAAGGAGGGAGCGACCGTTAAACAGGGTGAGCCGCTTGTCGTAATCTTATAGCTACCGCGCCGGGCGCACATCCTCCTTCTTCATAGTTTTCCTCGAGGGACCGGCTCTTCGGCCCTCCGGCTTCTAGCCGTGGATGGCCGGCGGGCGTCATGGGGTCGGCCGCCACCGCTCGTCGACAGCCTTAGGTGGCCTACACCCTCTCCTCTCAGTGTCCCGTTGCCGGAGCGCGGCCCGGAGGGGGATTCCCAGCCCGGTTGGCCCAGACCGGGCTGGGGAGTGGATCCTCCATCAAGCGCGCGGGAGGGGGGTGCACAGTTCTAGACCGGCTGAAGGGAGGCTGGCTGAAGGCCTACATAGCCGCAGCTCTCGAGCGAGCCCGGAGAACGGAGCGCCTTATCCCCTTCGTTCTACTTTTTTGCTTAACTCCAAACCGTAAGGTGTTATTCGAGAAGCCTGGAGACGGTAATCACGTCGAACTGGCTGATCTCTGGCATGTTGGACAGCCTGCTCTCCAGATCGTACGTGCCCCCCTCAAGATTCTCAGGCATGGCGATCCACAGGTATATCGCGGTGATGCCGAAAGCTATGGGCTCAGTCCTACTCCTAAGGACCTCGTACGTGTCCTGGGGGAGGCGACTCCTGACGAGCTCTACGATTTGCTCTGGAGGTGCTTCAGCGTCTGCCGGTAGAACCCTCACAACAGCCACTACGCGGGCCATACTAGTCACCTAAGGGCCGACGAAGCCGCACTTAGGGCACACGTATTGTATTACGAGCTTCCTGCACTTCTCGCAGCGCCAGATATCGACTTCCCCGCAGTTAGGGCAGCGAAACCTGACACCTCGGCTGTACGGCGCTATTGGTCTCCTGCACGACGAACATACAGGTAACCTCAACTCGCTCATGAGGCCCCTGCAATGAAATAGGTTATTAAACCCTTCTGAAGAGTGTAAGCGGTACCGGAGCGCCCGAGATCTAATGATGAAGCAGAGTTACGGTGAGCCATGAACGGAAGGCATTTGACTGAACAATAGTTCAGCATGATTTTTAAAACTGGTACGCTAACCCCAACACGGCGGGGGTGCCCGAGCTAGGACAAAGGGGGCGGACTTAGGCTCCGCTGGCGTAGGCCTGCCCGGGTTCGAATCCCGGCCCCCGCACCATCATACTTTTTCCAGGAGCGCTATGAAGAAACCGGGCGAATCGTGAATGTCGGGCTCAAACCGCTGCACTAGAGATCCGAGCCCGGCAAAGCCGGACGAGCCCAGGAACACAGGTTGGCTCCGCAGCTTGAACCCCAGCTCCTTCACAGCCCAAAGCACGTTCAACTCGTTCTCCTCCAGCGTTAAAGTGCAAGTGGAGTACAGCAGAAGGCCACCCTTTCTCAGCAGCCTTGCAGCTACCCTGAGGAATTGGCGCTGGTACTCGCTGAGCGTTTGAAACTCCCTCTCACCTCTCTCGTAGTAGAGGGTCGGCCTAACGCCAAGAGCGCTGCAGGGAGGGTCCAGTATCACGGCATCTGAGCCTACAAGATCCTCCGCGTCAACGTCCAAGTACCTGGAATCCGCAACTCTAACCTCGATGTTACCTAGACCCAACCTCCTAGCGTTCTCCTCGATCTTCGCGACCTTACTCCTCGACCTATCGACGGCAACGACGCGGCCACTACCCCCCATCAGTTGCGCAGCGTGCGTAGCTTTACCGCCCGGTGAAGCGCACATGTCGACAACGAGCCAGTCTGGCTTCGGGTCTAAGACGTGCCCGGCGACGATGGCCGGGAGGCTCTGATCGTAAACGAGGCCTCGCCTGTAGACGTCCAACTCCCTTATCGACGGTACTTTGAATACCGAGACTTCTACCCGAACCGCTAGGCCTTGCTTGCGGGCCACCATTTCCTCGCCATCCATCTCCGCTACGCCCTCCGCTACGAGGTCCCCGCGAGGGCTGACAACGTTGACCCGCTCCCCCTCCTTCACGCCTTTTGCACTTAGAACTCCCGGAGCATAGAGGTGCGCCCCCTGGTAGACGGACTCCGCGGCCTCCTTCTTAGCCACAACGGTTTTCTCAAGCCGCCTAACGTAGAAAGGTCCCTTTACGGGTAGAAAGATCGCGTCGCTTAAAGCCTCAAAAACATGCGCCTCAAACCCTTGACGTCTCAACTCCTCGACGACTTCCGCTGGGGTGGCCTTCAGAGTGTTGACCCTAAGAAAGTAGCGCCTAGCAGGTGTTCTAAGCGACGCTAGTATACTCTCTACCCTATCTGAGTACAGCTCAGCCAGTCTTTTAACAGCCGCAGGAGAGAAACCGTAACTGGCAGCTAGGGTCTCTAGCATCTGGACGCGATGCGCCCTTCCTCCCCTTCAACTTTTCGCGGCAAGCATACTTGAATGAGTTACCCCAGAGAAATCCGAAAATCCCATTATTCAAGCACCAAGGTTTGGTAAATAAAAGAGGTATAATTTATAGGCATAATGTCATTAGCTTGGAGTGGAGCAGACATGGTTAACGTCCCGAAAGTCGTTTTGAACAATGGGGTTGAGATGCCCATACTCGGCTATGGGACGTTTCAGATAATCGACCCGGTTCAATGCGAACAGTGTGTCTATGAGGCGATCAAGGTGGGCTACAGGTTGATCGATACGGCAGCCGCTTACATGAACGAGGAAGCTGTCGGGAGAGCCGTAAGGAGAGCGATTGATGAAGGCCTCGTTAGGAGGGAGGACCTCTTTATCACCACGAAACTGTGGATACAAGATGCCGGCTATGAGAAAGCGAAAAGGGCTTTCGAACGATCCCTCAAGCGGCTTCAGCTCGATTACATCGACTTGTACCTGATCCACCAACCCTTCGGGGATGTGCACTGTGCTTGGCGAGCGATGGAGGAGCTCTACCGCGAGGGGTTGATCAGGGCGATAGGCGTCAGCAACTTCTACCCGGATCGCTTGATGGATCTAATCTGTCATCACGAAGTGATCCCGGCTGTGAACCAGGTTGAGATACACCCCTTCCATCAACAGGAGGAGGCGGTCGAGTTTATGAGGAAATGGAAAATTCAACCTGAGGCCTGGGCCCCCTTCGCTGAGGGTAGGTACAACATCTTTCAAAATGAGGTTCTGCTATCAATAGCTAAAAAACATGGTAAAACAGTTGCTCAAATCATTCTAAGATGGTTGATACAAAGAGGAATTGTAGCTATTCCCAAAACTGTTCGTAAGGAAAGAATGATAGAAAACATAAGCGTTTTTGACTTTGAATTGGATAAAGAGGATTTTGAGAAGATCAGGACATTAGATAGAAAGGAAAGCGCCTTCTTTTCACACAGAGATCCTGAAGCTGTTAGGCGACTCTGCTCGTTTAAACTAAGTACGTAGAAATAGATTAACTGATTAGTTTTCGCAAAACAGATGATTCTTGTTGGCGGGCCCGCCGGGACTTGAACCCGGGTTCTTCGGCTCCGGAGGCCGACGCCTTTCCATGCTAGGCCACGGGCCCTGAAAGATAAAGGTAATTCGGCTTAAAGCTGTTGCGGCTCACTTTTTGATTATGGGCTCGATCAAGTCGAATATGGCCTTCCTCCAATCTTTCGCTTTCACGACGCCTGACGCTAAGAGGACGCCCACAGTGCCTAGTCTCAGGGCGGCAGCTACGTCTTCGCCGGTTGTGATACCAGCTCCGCAAAGCACTCGGACTTGGGGGTTAACGCGTCTCACGAGCTCAACGGAGCTCGTGACTACTTCGGGTTTAGCTCTGGATACGGGGATTCCCGTGCCGATGAGCTCGGGCGGTTCGATGGCTACCATGTCTGGGCCCAGCGCGGCCATTGCGGCTGTAACTTCGGGGGTGTTAGTGCACACGACGGTGGTTAGATTCAACGTACGCGCTTTTTTAACCACGACGTCGATTTGATCAGCGCGCACACGCCGCTCGGAATGGTTGATGAGTGTGCCTACCGCACCGGCGTCTTTAATCGCCTCGAGCGTCACATGCCCCGTGTGGCTACCCGGTTCCACATCGTCTACGTGCTGAGAGAAGACTGGTATCTCAACCTGGGATGCGACGAAGGCGAGGTCCGTGAGCTGGGGTGCTACAGCTATGCAGACGCCCGTCTCCCTACTTATCTGCTCGGCGACCCGCGCTAGCTCGAGGCCGCGCTTGCCGCTCGCCTCACGGTAGCACTTGAAGTTGATCAATATCAGGGGGAAGTTTATTCTAGATCCGTTCACGCGCAGGGCATAGAAGCAATTGCTTAAAAGCTTCGTGATTGCACTTTAAGTTGATGTGGCGATTGCTGACCCTACGCCCTGACGCCTTGGTGGTGTGGGAGAACGAGGAGGTGAAAAAGAGGCTCTCGCACTACTACGGGGTGATGTCCGACCGAAGGCCCGCCCGATACAGGGTAGCGAAGCGCGTCCCTGTGGAGCTGGAGAAGAATGTCGGACTTGAGGAAATGTGGCGCGTTCACAGGGAGAAGGTTGAGGAGGAGAGAGAGCTGTACGAGAGGGTGGAGGAGGACGTAAACGCCTTGTCGAAGATTCCTGCTCCCGAGTACAGCCTGATAGATCTGAAGGCCGACATAGCCTCAGAGCTGATCAAGGCTTGCAGGTTGTGCGAGTGGAGGTGCGGTGTCGACAGAACTCAAGGTGAGAAAGGAGTCTGCGGCCTCACGAGCGAAGTGAGGGTTGCTTCGGCTTTCCTCCACATGGGAGAGGAAGCCCCTCTCGTGCCCTCCGGAACAATTTTCTTCACTGGCTGTAGCTTCAAGTGCGTTTTCTGCCAGAACTGGGATATCTCCACAAACCCCTTGAATGGCGTACCTGTTGGCCCCCGAGAGCTCGCCGCGATTGCCACCAAGCTGCGCAGGGAGGGGGCCCGCAACATCAATTACGTTGGTGGGAACCCAGATCAGCAGTTGCACGTGATCCTGTCTTCTCTAAAGTACATGGACGTCAACGTACCGCTCCTCTGGAATTCGAACATGTACATGTCTGTAGAAGCTCTTCAGCTGCTGCTGGACATCATAGACATATGGCTTCCCGACTTCAAGTACGGTAATGATGAGTGCGCGTTGAGGCTCTCAAAGGTGCCCAGGTACTTTGAAGTCGTTTCCCGGAACCACAAGATGGCCCACGATAGCGGGGACATGATCATACGCCACCTGGTCTTACCAAACCACGTGGAGTGTTGCACGAAACCCGTCCTCAAGTGGATCAGCGAGAACTGCCCGCGAGCACTGGTGAACATCATGGATCAGTATAGGCCCGAACACCTGGTTGCCTTCTACCCGGAGAAGTATAGAGAAATTGCACGGAGGCCGAGCCCAAGGGAACTCGAGGAGGCGTACGCCTTCGCTGACGAGCTGGGGCTAGTCTGGAGGCCGGTGTCTTGAGGGCAGCCATGCAATGTGCTTACGACCTTGAGGAGCAGCGTGTCATTGAATGGGCGAGGCGCTTCGGTTACAGGAGCCTCCTACTGCAGGCACCCGACGGACTGAAGGCTTGCGCCCGAAGGCTAGCGGAATCGCTCGCCTCCAAAGGTTTCGATGTGGTGCTTTCAGCCAGCCACTGCTGGGGAGGTTGCGACGTAGCTCTAAATGAGGTGAAGCGCGCTGGATGTGAAGCGTTGGTGCACATCGGACACCATGGTCCAGTGCGATTCAAGCCCCCTCGGAGTGTTCTGTTCGTACCAGGTAGGTCTCTCATCGATCTTGAGGAGGTAGCCGCTAAGGCAGCTTCTAAGCTGGTTGAGGAAGGGATTAGGACGGTGGGCGTTGTAGCCAGCGTGCAACACGTGCACGCTCTCTCGAGCGTGGTTCGCAAACTCGGCGAGCAAGGTCTCAGGGCTCTAACCTCTCGCAGCCCTGATCCGTTTATGCAGGAGGGCCTCATCGTGGGTTGCGATCAAAGGGCGGCCGAAAATCTGAGCAAGGCGGTTGACGCCTTCCTCGTGATTGCAGGAGGCGTTTTTCATGCGATTGGCGTGGCGTTGGCCACCGGCGTAAAGACGTATGCCGTTGATCCCTATGCTAGTTCAATTCGCGATGTTGATAGGGAGGTCAAGAAAGTGATTGCTTTAAGGCTCTCTCACTTAAGCTTGGCCCTTGAGGCTAGGAACGCCACACTCGTTGTCTCGCTGAAGCCTGGTCAACGGCTAACAGCTAGGCAGTTCCGTATCCTATGGGAGGTTCTAAAGTCTAAAGGCTACAAAGTAGACGTTGTTGCGTTTGACGACGTGTCTCGAGAGGCGCTCGAGAACTTTGGGGGTAGTAGCCTTTACGTGAATCTGGCATGCCCCAGGTTAGCCACCGACGATCATCACCTCTTCCCCGGTCCCGTGGTTAACCCTTCGGAGCTTCTGGCAGTCTTAAAGGGAGGCATCGAAGCTTATACACCTAGTCTCAGCGTCACTTGGTGGAGATCTTCCCGTACGTCTCCTTCAGGAGCAGAGCGTCCTCCTCCAAGTTAGGGCTCTCACATATCAAGACTCCTTTGACTCCAAACTCTTTCAGCGCAACCATCAGACTCTCGTAGTTAAAGTCGGATTCCCGCAGATTGAGGTGTCGGATCTCCCCCCTTTCACCGTATTCGATCCCTGACACGTGCATGTGCATGTTGTGGAGCGCTTCCTTCCCGAGGCCATCCTCTAAGGCAGTCAAGATGCGGCAGAATTCGTCGTAACTGTTGAAGAGGCCGTTGCTCCTCGCGTGTAAATGAGCGAAGTCAACTACGGGGAGGACCATCTCCAGCTCGCTGGAGAGCCTGATCAGCTCCTCCAGCGAGCCGAACTCCGTGGGTGCACCCGTTGTTTCGGGCCTAAGCCAGATTTCGACCCCCTCATCCTGTAGCCTTTTTGCGATGTCCTTCAACGTTTCCCTCACTACCTGGTATACGTATTCGCTCTCCCTGCCCATGTAGTAGGCAGCGTGAAAGCAGAGGCTCCACGCTCCCGCTTGAGCTCCCACTACTGCAGACTGGTAGATGCGCTCTGCGCTTGCTTTAGCCTTGCTCGGATCGGGCGACGCAAGGTTGATGTAGTAGGGGGCGTGTACAGTCAAAGCAACATCTAGGTTTCTAGCGATCGATTCGACCTCTCGCGCAGCCGCTTGGGTTAGGCTGATTCTTCGCACGAACTCGATCTCCATCGCATCGAGTCCGAGGGTCCTCACCTCAATTACACCGTGCTTCGTGCTCCTCGTCTTAGCTCTGTTTGGGATACCTGCTGGGCCAAAGCGGAGCCTATCGGGTTTCCACAGGGCCACGTACCCGAGCTTCTCTTCTAGCAAATAGCCTTTTCGTTCCTTCACCAAAACGAAAATGCCTGTTTTCGAACGTATCGCCCAACGATCGGCACTTCGGCGCCGCAGCGTGGGCATCGATTGTTATCGCTCAAGGCGTACCGGACAACGCGATAGCCGTGGCGCTTAATCAGCAATTCGCCACACTCGGGGCAGTACGTGTTTTCGTAGCGGTGGCCAGGCACGTTGCCAATGTAGGGGAATTTGATGCCAGCCTTCTTTGCCTGCTCATAGCACCACTCCAACTTCTCAACCTTCGTTGGAGGCTCATGGTAGTGGTAGGCGGGATAGTAGCGAGTAAAGTGGATGGGAGTATCAGGCCCCAGCTCTTTGAGATGGCGTTCGATGGTATCCAATACGACCTCCTCGCGATCCGTCGCGTTCGTAACTACCAAATAGACTATCTCGACGTGAATACCAAGCCGTTTTGCCTCCCTAGCGTTACGCCATACAACGTCAACGTCAGCGCTATTGTACTTTCGGTATTCCTCTTTTCCCCCCTTCACGTCTATCTTTAAACCGTCGAGACCGCTCTCATGCAGCATCTTTAGAGCCTCTATCGTCATGTAGCCGTTGCTCACGTAGGTGCAGTAGAGGCCTCTCTCCTTTGCTAGTCTAAACACATCGATACTGTACTCGAACAGCAGCGTAGGCTCGTTAAAGCTTACGCAAACGCCCTCGTCGCGCCTGGACGCTATTTCAACCACGCGCTCGGGAGGTATCCGCTCAACCCCGCTGACGTCCGGCTCAACTTTGGAGAGGTGCCAGTTCTGGCACCAGGGGCACGTGAAGTTGCAGCTCCAGCTGCTGAACGTGAGAGACGTTGAACCGGGCCAGAAATGGAAGAAGGGCTTAATCTCGATCGGCCTTGACTCCAACGCCGATAGGTTACCGTAGGTGAGCGTGTACAGCGTACCATCGATGTTAACACGAGTTCGGCAGAAACCGCGCGCACCATTCTCTATCAAGCAGCGCCTCTCGCAGAGTAGACAGCGGACTTTAGAGCCTCCTACCTTCTCGTAGAGCAGCGCTTCTCTCATCGAGTAGAAAGTAGCGCGCAAAGATAAAACTGTCGATAGGCGCTACGTTTATTATTTCTCGAAGAACCTCAACCTCAATGCCTTGGATTGGCGTGTCAGCCGATATTAGTGAAGATGATGTTAAGAGGGCTCTAGAGAATCTAGGTCTAATTCTTCTGCGCGAGATCGGAGTTGTGGAGCTTGAGACTTCGAGAGGCTGGTTGAAATTCAGAGTGTTTGAGGTAGCAGGAGGCGTAGAAGATTCAGCGCGTGTGCTAGCAGAAGACCTAAGCGCACCGGCATTCGAGAGCGGCCCACACCTGGTGCTGGGCGAAGTGAGCGCGCGGCTGTGGGATGAGGGAGCAAAGGTAGTGTTCCCCGACGGGGAGAGTGAGGTCGTGCCGATTTTCACGTACGATGGGTTCCTCGACGTGAGAATGCCGACGAGAAGGGTGAAGGGGTTGAAGGCTACGATAATCATCGGCGGGACGCAGTACGAGCTACCCCTTGAGATCAAGGATCTTCTGGAGGTTTACGCTAAGGGGCAGAAGGCCATCGAAAAAGTCGAGAAGGCTGCTTCCGTCTATGGGCTGGAGAAGGTGGTTTCACTGGCAGCTCTAGAGGAGTTGAGGCGCCGTAGAGCGGGGGAGGTAAGCGTAGAAGTGGATTACGAGGCGGGCTTCGTAATGGTGAAGGAAGGGGTGAAAGTGCGCGTTGTTTCTCTGGACAAGTTTATTCTCGACTTAATCGTTAGGGGGGAGCTGGACAAACTAAGAGAGTTGGTGGAGAAGGCTCCTGACGAAGCAAAGAGGCGGGTGCACGAAATGCTGAGAAGAGAGCTGGAGTTAGCAGAGGCTTCTGGCGACGAGCGCCGCTCAAAAGTGTTAAAAGAGGCTCTTGAGAAGCTGGGCTTTCAAGCCCAGGTCTAACTTAGGTTCTACTCCCAATCGCCACTCCTCTCTCAGCCTCAGCAGCAGCTAAGTGCTTCAACATGGATGGTTCACGAACTCTATACAGAGTAACGCCTCTGGCCTGCGACACCGCCTCAACGCTCTTTGGGTACTTCCACCCTTCTATGTGCAGTACGACAACACGGTGCCCCGCAGCTGCTATTCTCTCAAGGAAGCCCAATGCTTCACGGAGGTTCTGCCACCCGCAGTCGGTCACAATAATCACAAGCGCTCTCTCGCCCGCCTCCAACTCGGCTAGCTGAGCGTTAATGGCTGCGAGGGGAAGAAGTGTGAGCTCACCCTGAGGCAAGGAAAGCACGAGATCCTTCACTATCTCTGGCTCATCCCACCCGGCCACCAGGTACCTGGTAGAGAAGTTCAGAACGGATACGCGCCCACCCTGGCGCCTCGCGCTGAGATATGCTGCGAACGCCGCGACGGTAGCATCATCGATCGAGCCCTGCATGCTTCTGCTGGTGTCGAGCACTACAAGCACAGATGGTGCTTGCTCTTCTATCAGCACTTCGCCGGAGGGCGATGGAACATTAACATCTTTCAACGTTGTTTCCTCCGGGATCAGTGGACCTTCCTCAAAGCTCGCCTCGAGATCCAGATCTTCAATGTCGTCCTCCACGCTCCACATGTCCGAGTAGGCGTAGATCGCCCAGGTGCCGCCTCTACGACGGCTACCGTAGGTAATGAGGAACTCTTCAGCTCTAGCCCGATACCACATGGCTTTCCACAGCAACTCTTCAAGGTTTGCAACCTTAGCTGCAGGCTTGGAGAGCTTGGAAGGCAGCTCCGGCTCCTCCCCCTCCCCCCTAAGGGACTCTCTCGAGATTTGTTCCTCCGTAAGCTGTTGATCTACCTTTCCCGTTTGCTGCTTCGTGATTTTTTCCAGCACTTTCTCCGCGTCGTGCTTTATTTTATCGAAATCTACCCTCTCCTTGACCCAGTGCCTGAAAAGCTCCCTAGCCTCATCCTTACCCAACCCCCTCATGACCTCTCTAACCTCGGCGAGGAGATCGTGTTCCAAGTCCTCGCTTAGTGGAATTCCTTCGCCAGCCGTCTTCGGAAGCCTTTCCAGTTTACCCATTGCCTGCAGCCTCTTCAAGATTGTAGCGACGGCTTTCACCTTAGCGATGTAAGAGCGTGGGCTGAGAACGATCTCGGCGAGCAACGAGCCGTAGAAAGCGACGTCTCTGTCCATCCTATGATTGGGGATGAATTCCTTGTATACGTGCTTGCAAGCGGCGTACCTCAGAAGCTCGATTCCCCTCGGTTTCGATGAGAACTCGTACGTTAAGTGGAAGGGCAGCTGTCTGAATTTGAGAGGAAGGTAAAAGAGGTCTATCTGAAGGTCGGCCAGTAATCGAACAGCGTTGTGCGCGTGTGCCCAGCTTCTGACCTCCTCGTAAGCCGCTCTAGCTAGCATTTGAACGGTCCTAAGATTGTACGGGAAGTAGTGCAAGTGGGCTAGGTCATGCCTAAAGTACCAGAGCAGTATAGGTCCCCCCTCAGGGTCGTCTAGTAAACTCCGCGGGACATCAATTTCGAAGACACCCTCTTTGACCCGTATACCGGGGCGACGGTTGCCAACGTTGATAACTACGTGGGAGGGGGTTACGTACATCTCCGATCGGGCTCTTTCAAAGAGATCGCGGATATCGCTAGCGCGTAGCATCAGGCATCAACCTTGCAGTGAGAGTTTGATCATACTGCAGGAGGCCGGATGAAACCCAGTTTTGCTCCAGCTTCATAATTTCCTCCGCGAAAACGAGATCCTCAACCGCGATCTCGCCAGCCAGCCTGTACAGCTCCTTATTGAAGGATTTGTAGAGGTTGCTGAGTATCGCCCACTGCTTTCTTGCCCGCCTCTCCTCGTTAAGCTCCCTCTGCCTTCGCAAGAGCTTTACCAACTCCTCCGGTGCTCTCTCTTGCTTAACAAGCTCCATCCGGTGGATGAGGACGTAGGGAGCGAGTCGGTATACGTCATCCTCTGTGACTTTTCCGTCCATCCAGGCTTTAGCCTTAAGAAGGTTGTACAGGACAAGCGTCGCTCTCTCGCTAGGGCCTTCTCTTATCGAGCTGCAGATCCCGTGGACGAAGTGACAGCCTTCGCAGAGTGCTGGGGGTTTGACTCGGCTCACATCCCTGCCTCTAATGCACACCTGTAGATCTCTTATGAGTACATTGACCGTAGCCAAGAGATCGACGTCGACCTCGACCTCCTTTACCTCGCGCCGAGCCTCTCTCAACGTTTCAAAGTCTATTACCTGGGGCATCGTGTCGACGAGAGAACCGTAAGACTCGACTAGCTTCTGCAGTCTAAACTTGTCACTTAGGGGGAGCGAAGATAAGTTGACGCACACGTCGAACCTGTCGTAAAATGGCGGAGGATGGATGAAGGTGGTCGGATCAGCGGGGTTCTCATTGGCCAAAAGCACGAAGTCACCAAGGACGTAGCGTTGTCCGTAAGCCCATACCTCGCCGAACTGAAGCAGGTGGTAGATGTTTGAGGCAGTGTAAGGGTTGAGCCTGTTCACCTCATCGATTCCCTTACCCTTAGCGCGCACAAAAGCGGACCAAATGACGCGCTCAACCCCCTCTTTCTCGAGGGATGGTATGTGAAGCCGCGCCACTACTTCACCCCGCTTGATCTCAGATGCACCGGAGAGCACGATGAAATCCTCACCGAACAAACCTTTAAGGAAAAGCAGCATTAGGGTGGACTTGCCCCTCCCCCTTGGCGCTCTAATGAGGGCGGTGGATCTCTCATGCAGCAGGTTCAGTGTGAGCACCCTGATCGCATCGTCATTACCCACGAATCTGTTCTTCACCTCTTCCTCAAGCCTTTTGACACTCGCCTGTAGGTCGCCCATAGCGCTATTAAGTGTGCGTCGCTAGTAAAATCTTTCGGCGCTCAGGTAGGTTAACGAATGAAACTTAAAATGAGCGCAATCAGCGCTGCTATTAATGCAATTTCTAAAGTACGTTTTCTAATTCTTAAACGTCTCACTTCATTTTCCAATTCTTCTAGTCGGTATCTCATCTCCCGTATCAAACTTTTCTCCACCGTAATGTGCTCGCCTGGCTCCGACCTCAGGAAGAGCGCGTCGATGAAGTCTGTCGGCAAGTGGTACCTTCGTTCTGGGCGCTCCTCCTCGATGAATGTAGCGGAACCTATTCTCCTAGCTCTGACTTTGCCGGACTCTCTCCTCAGAAATTCCTCGAATGGATCTAGCACGTGGAGTACAGCTTTTCTACACGTATAAACCTACCCTTCTTCACCTGACCGCGTTATCGTTAAATGCGTTAAGCGCGCGTGGGGTGTGTGGAGCGCATCATAGCTCTAGCGCTTCCATGCTACGTGGCCAACGCAACTCCAGTTATCGTGGCTAAACTCCTACGCCGCACACACCCTCTAGACTTCGGGTTGCATTTTGTAGATGGACGAAGGCTTCTCGGCGATAGCAAGAGCATTGAAGGGTTCATCGCTGGAGTCTCTGCCGGCCTTCTAGCGGGCTATCTTCTATCGCTGTATGGTCTGCTCAGCGTTGGTGAGGCGGTCCCACTATCGTTCGGTACTATGCTAGGCGACGCTATGGGATCCTTCATTAAGCGGAGGTTGGGTCTGCCCAGCGGAGCTCCAGCTCCTCTACTTGATCAGCTTGCATTCCTCGCTGTAGCGTTGGCACTCTACAGCCTCTTTTACGGTTACATCGAAGCCTCGGTTGCGGTCATTCTATTTCTAATAACCCCGCCAATACATCTGGCAACGAACGTGATTGCCTACAAGCTCAGGCTGAAAAACAAGCCCTGGTGATCCGCGCCGGGTGCGCATTTCCCCCCTCATTGGCTTCGTCCTCGAGGAGCCCACTCCACGACCTATTGGCCGCGAGCCGGGGCAGGTTGTGGGGTCGGCCGCCTAGAACGCTCTGCTCGCTCTTCGGACGCAGCCGCCGGTGCATCGGTTGGGGCTCACGCTCTCATCGCCGTGCGGCGGCATGTTATTTGCGCTGTTGGGGGGCTGCACGGAGGAGCTTAAGGTGAGTTTGAGCAGCATAGCTGAGGCGCTGGAGGCGTTCATGCTAACCGGGCTGGTGCCGGGGGGCATTGCGCTCACGCAGGCCGGAGAGGGGCGCACAGCACTAGTCCAGCAGAGGAGAACTAGCTGAAGGCCTACGTAGCCGCGACAACCAAGTGAGAGGAAGCAGCGCGCTCTTTCATTCCATTATCTACTTCCTTTTCCAGCTCGACTCTCAAGCAGTGAGGTAGCGATGGGGCGCAGCAGGGGACGAAGGAGGTCTGGTCGAGGAAGATAGAAGGTAGAGTTAGGGCGACAGAACCTCAGGACTTTCACCGACACTTGGTGAGTGTTGCGATGAAGAGTGATAGTATTTGAAGGTAATCTCCGTGCGCTAAGAATATATCTATCTCCGTGGATAGCGGTCGAGATGGCTGAACAGATTCAAGTATTTAGAACAACTCTCACCCCGACCGTTCGTGGAGCGATTAGTAAAGTGCGGAGGTGGTTCTACGCTTCACTATATTCGAAGGTTAAGGGTGATGCTAGGGAACAGTCGAAGAACAATTGGGTAAAACTTGCTCGTATGCTGATAGAAAAGACGAACGAGCAAGGGGTCTCCGATAAGGCTGGTCGAGTTGTGCTCTACTACTACATCAAAGATGGAGTCTTTGTGCCTGTGAAAGCTGAGATAGAGTACTTCGAAATAAAGCCGCTTGGAAAATTCGAGGTTACCTTTTCTGAGGCTTAACCTTAGCGAGTAAAACGTATACGATAGCTAAGAAGTACAGACTCGACAGAGCGAGGGTTGCATACGTTACGTAGAAGTCACGGGTCCCTGGGCATCTACCAGTTACGTAGCATGCCAACTGATAGATACTAAAGGTGCAAACTGCTGCCAGCACCATCACAGCTATTGCTATCGCAACTTGAGATTTTTGCACGGAGCATCGGGGGCGAGCGCTTTATCTTTATTTCGCGGTAGAGTACCACATGAGTGTTGAAGGAGTCGGCGTTAAAGAGGTGTTGCGAAGAGTCTTCGGGGCAGGCCTGGATCCTTTCAGCACGTTTGGTAGGATCGTGGCGCGACCCGACGGATTCGGGCCACTCCTCTGCATGCTTCTTCTGGTCTTTGCTTTCTCCCTTCAAAACGCTACACTTCTCTCAAAAGTCTTCATATATGCTGCGAGAGGAAACCCTGTAACTCCATTCGTTGAACAATTTGACAGCACTATCAGAATAACAGCCGTGAATGTTACATCCAGCCTCAGGAGAGTTGGGCCTCCCAGCGAAGAACACTTTGCTGCCTTAAATGTGCTCTCCCTAGGTTTCGGTATTGCGTCGTGGTTCTGTTGGTCTCTCGGAGTATGGGTGGCATTGAAGATCGTGGAAGGCCCTCCAGCCTCTTCCACTCTACTTTCGGGCTATATCCTCAGCGTTAAATTCTATGAGTATCTCACGAAAGCTATCATCCAAGCCTGGTACTTGAAGGACTTGAGTCGCATAGAGATCATTCTCCAGCTCGACGCGCTTACATTGAATCGTATCTTAAGTATGGCTTCACTGGGTTTAGCCAGCATGCGGGAGCTTCAGACGGCCCTGCTAGCCCACACGGCTTTTTTCACGGTGTGGAGCATCGTAGTCACGTCTGCAGCTGTGAGCCGGGGTTACACGCCTCTTCGTAAAGCTGTGGTGGGGGGGATTACTGCTTTTCTGATCTCCTCAGCAGCTCAAGCTATCGCTTACAACCTACTGTTGATGGTGCTCTAAAATTCTTACAAGCGGTTGAGTGAGAGAGACAGTAAAGTTTTTTTAACAATGCCATATAATGTTTGCAGATTTGCATGTCTGAAGATCGGAAGCAGGTAGTATTGGATGAGATAGATAGAGGCCTCCTCAGGATACTCCAAGAAAACGCGAAGACCCCTTACTCAAAGATTTCGAAGGAGCTCGGTATCAGTGAAGCAACGGTGCATTTAAGGATTCGTAAGCTGGTGAAGCAAGGAGTTATAAAACGGTTCCAAGCAATTGTGGATCCTGAAAAAGTTGGTAAGGATGTTGTCGCTATAATCGCGTTAACGGTTGATCCCAGAAGGTACGAGAGTGTTCTAGAAAAGCTTAAGGCGATGCCGGACGTCTACAGCATTTACGATGTAACGGGTGAGTACTACACAATACTCAAGGTGCGGGTTGGCAGTAAGGAGGAACTAACTAAGGTGCTCGATGAGATCGGCAGAGTTGAAGGTGTAGAATCAACTCGCACAATGTTTGTCCTGCGAGTAATTAAAGAGGAGACTCGTATAAGGATAGATTAGTGGAGCTCGGCGAGATCTGGCCCTATCCTGCTTGGAGACGCGGGCAGCCTGAAATAGCGAAGGCAGTCTATGCTAGCGTAGAAGAGGGTAGGCATCTTCTGATAAGCTACCCCACTGGCGCGGGGAAGACTGCTGCTGTTCTTACAGGTGCTCTTGCTTCTGCTACGCGGCTAGGAGTGAAGGTTGTTTACACAGTGAGAGCGAAAGCCCAATTCCAAGCCCCGAGAAGAGAGCTCCTTCTGCTCTCTGAACGCATGAAGGTAACAGCTGTTTTCCTCCAGAATAAGCGCGATCTGTGCTTTATTAGGGGGGCCAAGCTGCTGCCTTACGATGAGTTCCTCAACTTTTGCTCAGAGCTTGTGCGAGAGGGCCTCTGCCCCTACTACAGCGCTGCAAGGGATGCCTCTTACTCTGTGAGCATACTAGACCACGATACCTTAGTGCGAGTAGCTAACGAGTTGAAGGCTTGCCCGTACGAAATCGCCCGCAGCATGCTCCGCAAGGCGGACCTGGTTGTCGCCGCGTACAACTATGTTTTCGACCCGGAAATCCGCAGAGTCTTTCTAGGAGAAATGGGTGTTGATCTCCACAGCGTAAGCCTCATCGTGGACGAAGCTCACAACCTACCACACTCGCTAGCGAGCATCCTCAGCAGAGAGCTGAGCGAACGAACGTTGCGAGCGGCTAAGAGGGAGGCGGCCCGTGTCCTAGGGAGAAGGGACGTGGAAAAAGATCTCTACGCACTTCTCTCACTCTTAAGAAAGCTACGCAATATCGCGAAGGTGAACGTATTGGAGTACGAGGTGGATCCGGCAGACTTGATGGGGGTAGCCCCCAACTCAAGCGAGCTTTTCAGGCTTGCTCAGCTGGTAGAGAGGCAGTTAAGTCGTGCGAGTGCCTTAAGGAGAGTTGCAGCATTTCTTCGATTGATTGAAGGAGGTGGCTCTGACTACACGTTGACCGCGAAATTCGACGGCGGTGAAGTTAAGCTCGCCGCGCTTTGCACATCCCTCCTCAGAGGTTCGGCACCCGTCTTCTCGAACGTTCGAAGCTCAGTGTTGATGAGTGGGACAATGCCACCAAGGGAGTACATCGTCAACTTGCTGGGCCTTGAGGACTGGCGCGTAGACGAGATGAGGCTACAGTCTCCCTGGGCTGCGAACATAGGTTTAGTGGTGGTGAAAGGGATTTCCTCCAGGTACATCGAGCGTGGAGAAGCTACGTACCAAGCGATGGCTGGGTACATTGACGGCCTTTACCAGAAACTCTCCGAAGGTCTATGCTTCGTAGTTGTACCGTCATACGATATGGCTAAGGCTTTAAGACCTTATGTTAAAGCTCGACCTCTGCTCGTTGAGCGCGAGGAAACTAAGTTGCACGAAGTTGAAGAAGCTGCCCGTAGGTTCAGCAAGATGCTAGTAATAGCAGTTGCTTGGGGTAAGCTTGTAGAGGGTATTGAGCTTAAGAGCGGTGGGCTAAGCAAGATAAAACTGGTGGTGATAGCGGGGTTACCAGTTCCTGAACCAAATGTTTTGAATAGGAAGCTATTAGAAAGTCTTAAACATAAGGTAAAGAGTAACGAAACAGCCTGGAGGTTAGTGTATATGGTGCCTGCCGCCGTAAAAACGGCACAAGCGATTGGTAGAAGCGTTAGATCTGAGCTTGACAGAGCGGCTGTTGCGATACTAGATGAGAGAGCCCTAGAGCCCGACATTAGATCGTACATAGAGAGCTTCGGGTACTCTATGGCAGTTGTAAGCAGCCTAGAGGAGGCATTAAACGAGCTGGAGAGGTTCCTCATCTAAAGTGCATTACTACACATTAAGGCAAGTATCTCCAATAAATGTATGGGCTTAAAATCTCACTGATTACGCTAAGAGGTTTTGCGTAGTGTAGCGGGAACAAAAACTTTATATATTTCTAACCGCTCCATAAGCGTGGTGGTAAAGTGCCAAGACCGAGGAGTCCGCAGGTAATCGAGAGAGCTGTAAAGATCTATAAGGTGCTAGAAGAGATGGGCGGGAGGGTAGTTACACCCGAGCTTCTTAAGGTCGTATACGAGCGTGGAATTGCCAGCAGTTACTCTCTCCTCCATCATACACTCATGGTCCTGGAGAATGCCGGTTTTATTAAGCATGAGCGAGTGAAAGGACGCGCTGAATGGTACATCGTAAAGAAGGCTACTGAGGATGAAATTCGGCAAGCTTTAAGCCCACGTTAATATAACTCTTTTATTTTTTATTTTCAATTTTATTTTTTTATTATCATGGCACCTCAATATTGGCATGACGAGCCATTAGGTAATCTTCGTTGACTCCTAGGGCTCGCATGAGAGCTACTACGACGCCGTCGAAGAAGACCATCGCGGCATCTTCGAAGAGAGTTCCTAACGGTGCTAAGGGTTCGTAGATCCCGAGTACTTGCCTTGCGAAATAATCGACCTCCTTTGATACCTTAGTCCTGCCCGGAATTCTGACAACATGATCACTCACTTTAGCCAGGGGGGAATCCGGGAAGGAGGTGACTGCGAGCACGTAGGCCCCCATCTTTTTAGCGGCTTCAGCAACGCTTACTACTATCTGCGTCGTGCCTGAGCCGGAGATAGCTATAACGAGGTCTCCTTTCGAGACGGCTGGTGTGATGGTCTCGCCCAGCACGTAGACGTTAAAGCCGAGGTGCATCAGCCTCATAGCGAAGGCCTTCCCTACGAGGCCGGAACGACCGGCGCCTACGATTAAGACCTTAGCACCTGAATTTTTCGCCTCCAAGAGTATCTCGAGCATTTTAAGCACCTGTTGCCTATCAACGGCGCGAGCAACCTTCAAAATCTGCTCTGCGATCTCCAGCATAGTACCGATGAGTGCATCTACTAGATTCTCACTCACGTGACGCCCCTCAACTGGGTCTTTTAAACCTTTAAAACTCTCAAAACTCGGCTTTTGAGCTGATCGGTGGTAAGTCCTTTACGAACCCTCAAGCTTTAAGCGATCGGTGGCATACCTCTTTCCCGTTCAACGCCATCCTCAGATAATCGGATTTTACCCAGCAGTAGTATCTTAGCTTCATTCACGTCGAAAGGTGTCCGTACTTTCACTATCTTATTCGTTGGATCAACTTCCTCTATAATTCCGATACCTACGTGTTCAAGCCTTTCGTTAGCAATGCCAACTAGGTATCCTTTTAATCCACCTAGATGAGATACAAGGACATCTCGGTTTGTAAGTTTGGAAACCTGGTCTTTGAGCTCCAGTAACCTTTTGTACTCTTTCTCTCCAATTGTCGTTAAAACAACTACGTTTCCACAAACTTCAGCGTTCACCTCGAAGCTGAGAAGAGTTGAAAGCATCAAGCTTAGTTTCTCGTCACGCCGACCGTTAAACGTGTACGTAGCCCAGAGGCGAACCTTCTCGAGGCTAATAGTTTTAACAGCAGACTCCTTTATCAGACTTAAGTATGACAGCTCTCTCCTCAACTTGCGCAGCTCTCTCTCCTTTCCAGGAGCAGCAGCTGGGGTAGGTGCCCGCACAACCCGAATGCCTGTTCCTTCAAAGATTCGAGCGATAGGCTCGGATGCGCCGGTCCCCTCCATGACTATAAGAGTCGTTGGTTCAACCACCTCCACGATTCTGCATTTGAAAGCTAAAGCACGCTTATCGCCAACCCACCCATCCGTGTTTACTATCACTAGGTCCCTTCCCGATGCCTCGCGTAGTAGCTTCGTTAAACCAACTATCACTGCATCCTCGCATCCCACTGGAGTGTTGGTTCCGATGAAGTAGAAAGCCTTCGGCTCCAGTTCCCCCAGCCAGGAGACAGGCTTCTCGGGTAAAGCTAAAGCTATCGTACCAGGCCAACCGATGTCATTCTGGCCCACATCGGCGTCTATTACCGCTACGCTCAACCCTTTTGCGATGGCTGTGTTAAGCAGGTACGTGGAAAACGTAGTTTTTCCGCTATCGACTTCGCCGACAACTAGTACTCGGCCGGGTGCTGCGATGCTTTGAGCTAGCATCCTCCATTTGTCAACTACCTCCTCATCTGGTTTAGCCTGACTTAGCCTCCCACCAGACATCTCTACGGTACACCACTCGCCTACTTCGATGCAAATCGTATAGCCTCTGGGGACTACGAGCTCCCTTCCTACACTGAACACCTGACCGAGAGCGTAAAAACCGGAACCCTCAATCACTTTGACCCTAGCGGGACCCTCCACTCTATAAAGGCCCTTCTCAAGACGATACCTCTCAGGAAGCATGACCACAAGTCGTAAGTTACGCTAAAGATAAAGGTTGAGCCCCCGTTAAAGCTATAAACCTCGAGCTGGTGGAGCCGTAAACGGCCCCGGTAGCTCAGCCTGGTAGAGCGCCGCTCTGGTAAAGTGTAAGACCGGCTATCCAGTAAGGCGGAGGACCCGGGTTCGATTCCCGGCCGGGGCTCCATTTTTCAGGGTGGAACAGTCGTTCATCCTGTCGTGTTTGTTTTTGCGCTGCTACGCCGAGCACTTCACTTTCAAACTTCTCCTTGTTTTTCTGAAAATAGTTAGCTAAAAGTAAGTTTTCTTCATTTATCATTAAGTTAAGAATCATATGATGATGAGTTAAACTGTAGTACGATTCGTTGTAATACACTTGTATTATCACTGCAATATGTTAAGTCTATCAATGAATAGGTTTAAAGAAAATATAGTTCTAGTTTTTTCTATTATTCGTAAAACGCTAAAATAATACCGTACAAAGCAGATTTAACAGCATAGGTGCTTTCGCTTAACCACTGGACCCTTGTGGTTGGGAAGAGCTTTCATCTCTTTTGAGGAGGAAATTCAGAAGCCGAGCTCGTGGCGGGCCCGCCGGGACTCGAACCCGGGTTCTCCGTGCGGGTTGGCAAGCCCGCTCTCCGGCTTAGAAGGCTTGCGCAGCTTCTTCAGCTTCGGCGCCTTTCCAGGCTAGGCCACGGGCCCTATAATGCCGGTTTGGCACACTATTTAAGGTTTGGCGCGACGGGGTTGTGTGAGGTATAGCGCTCACGAAGTGCTGGTGGAGCGGATTGCGAGAGCAGCTAAAGCCGCGTTAGAGGGAGAGGGGGTTGTTGCAGAGGTGCAAGTTGAGAGAGCACCTCCGGAGCGCGGGGATCTGACGATCAACGTCTATCGGATAGCTCGGAGCGACGTGGGCGCTAGGGACTTAGCCGAGAAACTGGCTGGTAACTTATCTAGCGGCGTGGAGTACGTTAAGGCTGCAAAAGCAGAGGGGGGTTACGTTAACATTGAAATCGATCCCTCATCCTACGGGCAGTTCGTCTGGCGGGTAGTATCGTCCCTGGGGAGCAGGTACGGGTACAAACCCCACCCAAGCCCCAGCCGTATCATAGTCGAGCACACCAGCGCCAACCCTGTTCATCCTCTACACATTGGACACCTCAGGAACTGCATAGTTGGTGATGCGCTGGCACGCCTGTTACGAGCCAGAGGTCACGATGTGGAGGTTCACTTCTACATAGATGATGTAGGCCTGCAGGTTGCTTACGCTGCTTACGGTTACGAGAAGGTTCGGCATGTTAAGAGAGCTATGAAGCCGGATCACTTCATTGGGTTGATCTACGCCATAACGAACGCGATAATTAACGTGCGTGAACTGCAGGCGCGGAGGGAGAAGGTTGGTGAGGAGGAGCGGGCGAGGATCGATGGCGAGTTATCGGATTGGTTGTGGGTGGCTAAAGAATTGATGGAAAAGGATGAGGAACTCTTCACGCTGATTGCTGAAGCCGTAAAGAGGGAGGACGCCCTTAAGCGCATCAATGACATAAACAGGGCGTATGAAGCAGGCGAAGAGTGGGCGGTCAAGCTTGTCAGGGAGACCGTGGAGCTTTGTCTTGAGGGCTTCAGGCAGACGCTTCAGAGGCTCGGCATCTCCTATGACAGCTGGGACTGGGAGAGCGAAGTCACGACTTGGAACGGTCTCGTGCGAGATGTGATAGCTAAGCTGAGGGCTACCGGCTTCGTCGTGGAGAAGGGAGGGGCGCTGGTTTTCCAAGCTGATAGGCTGGCAGAGGATGCGGAGGTGAGGCGCAGGCTCGGCCTTTCGCCAAGCTTTGCAATCTCGTCGATGACTCTTGTCCGTTCAGATGGAACAACGCTTTACGCTACGCGCGATATTGCTTACACTATCTGGAAGTATAAGAGGGGGGTTGACAAAGTGATAAACGTAGTGGGTGCTGAGCAGAGCTTAGAGCAAGCCCATGTCAGGCTAGCACTCTACAGCATGGGGTACGTAAGGGAGGCGGAGAACACTTTGCACTTCGCCTACGAGATGGTAAATCTTCCCGGTGTTAAGATGTCGGGCAGGAGGGGAAGGTACATAACGGCGGACGAGCTGATTGATGAAGCGGTCAGAAGAGCGAGAGAGGAGCTCGTTAAGAGGGGTGTCGAGGTCGACGAGGAGGTAGCGGAGCGAGTTGGAATCGGAGCAGTGAAGTTTGCAATCTTAAGCGTAGCCCCCTCTCGGCCGCTGACGTTCACTTGGGAGAGGGTCCTTGACTTCGAGCGGAACAGTGGGCCCTTCGTCCAGTACGCCTATGTGAGGGCACGCTCCGTGCTGAGGAAAGCCGGCGACTTGAAACCCGCTGTGAATGGAGCGCCTTTCGGCGAGGAAGAGAGGAAACTCCTCTTTCTCATTGGCTACTTCCCGGAGGTAGTTGCAAAGGCTGCTGACGAGTTAAAGATTGAGCTCGTGCCTCAGTACCTCAACGAGCTAGCCTCAGCTTTCAACAAGTACTACGATGAGGTTCCAATCTTGAAGGCGGAACCTAGAGAGAAGGCTGAAGCGCGGCTAGCCTTAACGTACATGGTAGCAATCACGCTGGAAAACGGTATGCGTATCCTCGGAATCGAACCACCCCATAGAATGTGATGGAGAGCCGTAGCGCATGGAGCCCCTCTTCAGCAGTAGCAAAACCTGAACCCTTGAAACAGCGTGGAAGCAGGATGTCTGTCGTAAGCCTACACCCTTTGTGCAGAGTTCGCGTCAAAAAGGGCGTTAAGGCGAGTGGCAGCCACCATGGGGAGGCGTATGAACTCCAGCCCGCTCGAGGGAGTATGCTTCAGTATAATGATGTGGAGCCGGGGCCGGGATTCGAACCCGGGTGACACTCCGCGTGCGTACGCACTTAGCGGGTAACGACGAGACGACACCCACTGCAGCCCGCCGCCTTAGACCACTCGGCCACCCCGGCTCCTCAAGCGAGGTATAGCAACGGGTTATTTAAGTTGATTGCGCCGGCACTCTGTGGATAGGCAGTTAGTAAGGGGTATCGCGAGGCAAAGGATTGCAATCCTACTCAAAATGGCGGATGAAATCGTTAAGAAGGACGAGCAACTGGCTAGAAGGTATGTTGAATTGGCTCTAAAAATTGCATCAAAAGCTCGTATTCGCATTCCAAAAGATTTGAGAAGAAAATACTGTAGGGGGTGCAACATACCACTCGTGCCCGGCGTTACATCTAGGGTGCGCGTCAAAAGGGGTTGCGGCGGTACACGGATCATAGTCACCTGCCTACGGTGCGGTTATGTGCGCAGGTACCCAGTCAAAAAGCATGGCGGGCCCGCCGGGACTTGAACCCGGGTTCTCCATGCGGGGGCTATACCCGCACTCTGGCTCCGCAGGCCAGCGCCTTTCCATGCTAGGCCACGGGCCCTATGGGGGTACTCTTCTACTGCATATTTTATTCTTCACGGTGGGGTTCGTGCTTAAGCCTTTGGGCCTCATCGGACCGGCTCGAGCCCCTCTCACCGGGGCCCTGGTCACCGGCTCAGCCCCGCACAGGGTGACCTCATCCCGCGGCTGAACCGCGGTGGAGCAGCTGTGAGCTGCAGCCTGGCTCGTAACCCGGGGGCCTAGAGCCGTTCTTGCATCTTCAACTCTGGGAGCCCCCGGAGCTGCAGGGGTGGCTGGGTGGGAGGCCTAGTGGTCGAGGCTGAAGGGGGGAGAGGATTTTGGGGAACTGAAGGGGTTGAAGCGGAAGCCCCTCAAGGGCTGAGAAGTGGTACGGCTTTCCCCTTGAGAGCTTCAAGGAGGTTCCCAGTTTCGCGGGATGGAGAAGGGAAGTGGGGGGAGGCTGCTGGAGGACTACTGCCACCTCGAGGCGAAGGGGGAGAAGCTGTACATCGGCGCGTGCGGCCACAGGTTCTCCACGTTGCCCGGTTGCACGGAGGAGCTTAAAGTGAGTTTGAGCAGCATAGCTGAGGCGCTGGAGGCGTTCATGCTAACCGGGCTGGTGCCGGGGGGCGTGGCTGAAGGCCTACGTAGCCGCGACAGCTGAGTGATGGGGGCTGGAACGTTTATCCCCCTCTTTGTTTCCTTTTCCCCTTTAGCTCTCTTCATGCCGCGGGAGGGGTGGGCAGTGTGTAGGCCCAGAAGGGAGCAGCCAGAAATACGCAGCTGGAGAGACGAGAGCGTTCGAGCGAAATACGAACAAGCGCGCACCCCTCAGAGTCTTCAAAGCTAGTGTGACTAACTGCGCGTTGTTGCGCGCTTTACTAGCCACTTGAGATGCTATTTAGACTTCGACACGCAACCGCGAAAAGCTTAAAGTAGTGTGCTAGCTCACAGCTTGAGCCGGGGTCGCCTAGCCTGGTCCATGGCGACGGGTTGCTAACCCGTTGCCCCTTTCGGGGCGCCCGGGTTCGAATCCCGGCCCCGGCGCCAACCTATAACTCATGGGCCAGTGATGAATGCGCAAGTTTAGAGGGTGAGAGCGATTTAAACCTCAGCGTGCCGTAACGAAATTTTTTACCCCCTACTATAGGAGCAACCTGTGAGCTACAGTATAACTGTACCTTTCGTGCCGACTCCTATCGAAGTCATTAGAGAAATGCTGAGGATGGCCGAGTTAAAGCCGGGCGAGTTGCTTCTGGATCTCGGGTGCGGGGACGGGCGTGTCCTCATCGTAGCGGCAAAGGAGTTCGGGGCAAGGGCTGTAGGAATCGAGCTTCGAGACAATCTAGCCAATAGAGCCGCGTACAATGCTGCGAAGGAGGGTGTAAAAGATAAGGTACTAGTTGTCCATGGCAACTTCTTCGACCTAAAGCTTCCACCCGCAGACGTGATCTTCATGTACCTTCTCACTTCAGTCAACGAAAGGTTAAGACCTAAGCTGGAGAGGGAAGCCAAACTGGGGGCACGCATTGTGTCGCACGACTTTGAAGTCACCGGCTGGAAGCCAAGAAGGGTGGAGGACTTCCGCGACGGGGGGAGGTCGCACCGCCTCTATCTGTACGTCGTTCCAGAGGCTTACCTTTCAGCTACGCGAAGAGGTTGAAAGCAGGGAAGACCGCTTAACCTTATTAGGAAAAAGGTTCCGTTGCAACTTGTGGTTTCCGCGTAGGAGCGTCAACAACAACATTTTAACAACAGCACTAGCACCGGCGTACAGAGGGTGAATGGAGGAGAGGAACTTTTTACTCAAAAACGCGGTGGTCGATATTGGCAGGGAGGATTTGAAGAGCATAGCGCCTCTCGCCCATAAACTGGTGAAACTTTACGATCAGATGGGAGGTTTTAGTTCACAGCTTGTAGCCAGGGCCGCCGAGATCATGCGGGAAATGATCCAAGATGAGGAGTGTACTGTTTTCCTGGCTTTTACGGCTAATCTGATGGCTACCGGGTTGCGTGGCGTGCTTGCGGCACTGGTAAGGGAGGGGTTTGTAGATGCAATAGTAACGACCGGGGGAACGTTTGATCACGACATAGCCCGATCGTTAGGCAGTTATTATCGTGGGGACTTCGAGCTTGACGACCACATGCTACAGGAGCTAGGGATCCATAGGCTGGGGAACGTTTTAGTGCCAAGAGATAAGTACGGGCCAGTTGTGGAAGAATTTACGCATCGAATGCTCGAAGACCTTGTGAGGGTGAAGAGCAGGTGGACGCCGAGCGAGTTAGCGCAAGAGATCGGTAAGCGGCTCGGAGATGCGAACTCGGTTCTGGCAGCTGCGGCAGAGAGGGGTGTGCCTGTTTTCTCACCCGGCCTTGTGGACTCGGCTTTCGGGACAGCGTTTTTCACCTTCCGTGAAACAGGTCGGAGCAGAGGTTTCTCCCTGGAGCTAGATGTTCTCGGCGATTTATCGAGGATCTCCGACCTTGTCATGGAATCCGAGAAGATCGGTGCAATAGTGCTGGGCGGGGGGATCAGCAAGCACCACGTAATATGGTGGGCTCAATTCAAAGGAGGCCTCGACTACGCTATCTACATCACTACAGCGACCGAGTTTGATGGAAGCTTGAGCGGTGCGCGGACGAGGGAGGCGATAAGTTGGGGTAAGCTCAAGCCTGAAGCTCGGCACGTTACTGTTCCAGCGGATGCAACGATAGTGTTCCCTATAATAGCGGCAGCTGTACTGGGTGAGCTAGAGTGATCGAGGCCCAGGTTACATTTACAGTGATGGCAGCCGCGTTTACCGCCTTAGTCCTAACACCACTTACTGCTAGGGTGATGAAGAAGCTCGGCCACCTTAGAACAGACGTCCACAAGAGGGAGCAGCCGAAAGTACCCTATTCCGGGGGGGTGGCGCTTTTTGCCTCCGTCATCCCCTTTCTGATCGCTTTTGCACTCTTACAATGGGGGAGCACTGTCAGAGTTTGCGTTCTTCTCGCTTCCTCCAGTACAGCATTCCTACTGGGCCTCATCGACGACTTCAAGGTTTTAGGGGGCAAGGTTAAGATGCTTCTATCTCTGTTAACGGCAGTCCCTTTGGCAGCCGCTTACATCCTTTGGCCAGACGTCGTCCAGCTTGGGCGCCCCCTAGTACCACTTCTCGGGCGCCTTAGGCTGACTATCATCTACTGGTTGCTTCTGCCTCTTGTGGCTGCTGGGCCAGCGAACGTAGTGAACATGCTTGACGTTTTTAACGGTGTTATGCCCGCGACCACGTTTCTTACAGCTACTACAATGGCTTTCGCTTCGCTGGTGGTTGGTAACGTTGAAGGAGTCGTCCTCCTCGCCCCCCTTATCGGGGCCTTGCTCGGCTACCTACCTTACAATAAGTGGCCGGCTCGAATCCTGAACGGCGACTCGGGTAGCCTGTTTGTGGGCGCGTACATCGGTGCTGTGGCAGCTCTGATTCATCTCGAGTTCATAGCTGCGATCGCGCTCACCCCTCACATTCTTAATGGGGCGTTGGTGATAATCTCTGTCGGAGGTTTTAAGGAGCATCGTGAAATGAAGGGGAGACCCGTGAAGATACTGCCCGACTACAGGCTAGCGGCGTCCAGTGACTTGGAAGCCCCGATCTCTCTCACACGGCTGATCCTCGCTATAGATGGACCCCTGGATGAAAGGGCAATCGTAAGGAGGTTGATCGCCTTAAGTGCTGTGAGCTGCGCTCTAGCAGCTTTCTCCTCCCTCCTGATACCAAGGTGATTGAGATGAAATCTATACTGCTCTTGAGCTTGCTAGCCATTGCCATTTGGGCATCTTCCATTCCAACGCTGGTGCTCATAAACTCGATACTCTACCTCATCGAAATTAGTTGGCTTCGATCCCTCCTCGGGGTAGTAGTTTTCGGAGGATGGGTCGCACTATGGTACGCCCTCTTGAAGATCATTTCCAAAAAGATACTATTTAGCAAATTTTCTAAGATAACTAATAAAGATTCTGATAATAATAACTCCAAAGTTTAGTACTAGATATTGGTTTTCCATCATCTCCAAGTATCGGTTCAACAACTTTTATGATTAGGGGTTTCATTTTTTTAGCTATCCTAGAGCGGTTGATTTTGAGTGCACCAATTAGGGTTTCTTCGGTAACTACTATTGCTTCTATCGAGGGATCGCTGCCTGCCGGCCCTTCGGCATCGTCTAATGGAAGTACCGTGATCCGTTGCCCCACCCTGGCTTTCCTTAAACAGTACCTCAGCACTCTGAGAGCTCTAACTTCGTAGGGCTCAACCGGGTGGTTCTTCCTACGCTGCGAAGCGAATTCGTCGCTGACGACTCCTATGACTACTTCGTCGCTAACCTCGAGAGCGGCTTTAATCAAGTGCCTATGTCCAGAGTGAAAGAGCGAAAAAGTACCACCGACAGCGGTCCTCCTGTATGCTGGCTCTCCGCTAGCCACTTTCTACTCTACAAGCACCTGTATCTCTTTAGCAACCTCGCTTTTCGGGATTCGTACTTCGAGAACGCCGTTCTCTAGCTTCGCCTTTGCTTGTTCTGGCCTAACCTTTACCGGGAGTTCAACCTTCTTGTATATTGAGTCTCCAACTCGTTGACGTATGATGTATCTCCCCTCCATCGGGATCTCAGTAGTTCGTTGTGCGAATATCTCTACAGTAGTTTCCGTGACTTTTACTCTTATGTTTTCCTTTGAAAAGCCAGGGACATCGACCAGCACAACTAATTCGTCGCCGCGCTCTACAACGTCTACCGGTGGTTCCCAAACCCCAAACTTTAGCCCTTCGGCAGATAATCGAGCCCAGACGTCTCTAAACAGTTTTTCAACCTCCTTCTGAGTTTGAGCTATCAGGTCTGCTATTTCCTGAATTGTTTGTCTCTCCATATTCCTCGCAAGGAAGATGCAGATGCAGATTATTAAAGGTATGGCTCTGACCTATGGACGCAATGTTTTAAGGGATGGGGTGAGGAAGCACGCGGTGAACACGTGCTGTACGAAGTAAGGTGGCACGGGCGCGGAGGGCAAGGCGTTGTGACTGCAAGTGATATTCTGGCTCGGGCTGCAATCCTTGAGGGGAAGTTCGCGTACCATGCGCCAGAGTTCGGGCCGGAAAGGCGCGGAGCACCGGTCAGAGCTTTCACTCGGATTTCCGACGAAGTCATTGAGCAGCATTTTGGAATATACAGGCCTGATGCGGTTGTTGTCATCGACCCCACACTTCAACTTAATCCCGAAATTGTGTTAGAGGGGGTTAAAGAGGGAGCACTCCTCGTTCTGAACGCGAAAAAGGTGGAAGAGGAACTCTTGAGGAGAGCTAAGAGTCTTAACCTAGCTGTTTGGACGGTGGACGCTTACAGTGTTGCACTGGAGATATTTGGGCGCCCCCTTTATAACACTCCCATGTTGGGTGCGTTTGTGAAGGCGTCCGGCATCGTTGGGCTCGACAGCATCCTAGAGATCGTAAAGGACAGGTTTAAAGAGCCTGTGATAGCGGCGAGAAACATCGAAGCTATTAAAAGGTGTTTTGAGGGGGTGAAGCGCGTTGAGTAGCAGATTGTTGAGCTGGAGGGAACTGCCTGGAGCACCCGTGATAACGGAGGGGGGTAGCTCGATTCGATACAAAACTGGCAACTGGCGGGCGCTTAAGCCCATACTCGACTCGAACAAGTGCATCAAGTGTCTGCTCTGCTGGTTCTACTGTCCGGAACCAGCGATAATTAGAAGGGAGGACGATAGCGTTGAGATCGATTACAACTATTGCAAAGGTTGTGGTATCTGCGCTCACGAGTGTCCCGTAAAAGCTATCACGATGGTAGAGGAGGGGTGATGTAATGGCCCAAGCAGTAATCGTAGGGAAACAGCGCCGAACGGGTATGACGGGTAACGAGGCAGTTGCCTACGCTGTAAAGCAGGCTGACGTTGATGTGATAGCGGCCTACCCGATTACGCCCCAAACCATAATTGTTGAGAGGCTAGCCGACTACGTTAACAACGGAGAATTGAATGCGTCGTACGTACCTGTTGAAAGCGAGCACTCTGCACTGTCTGCGTGCATCGGTGCCTCAATCGCGGGGGCGCGCGTGTTTACAGCGTCTAGTTCGCAAGGCTTAGCGTTGATGTGGGAGATGCTCTGGATCGCTTCCGCTCTCAGGACAACGATAGTCATGGCTCTCGCTAATAGGGCTCTCTCGGCCCCGATCAACATTCATTGCAGCCATGACGATGCCTACGCTTGCCGTGACACAGGGTGGATACAGTTCTTCGCTGAGAACGTCCAGGAAGCATACGATCTGACGCTCATGGCTTTCCGCGTCTCCGAGGACAAGCGGGTTCTCTTCCCCTCGATCATCAACTTGGATGGGTTCATCCTCAGTCACGGCCTCGAGCCACTATACGTCTTAAGCGACGAGGCTGTTAGGGAATTTCTGCCTCCGAAGGACCCAGTGTTCCACATAGACCCCGCGAAACCGATAACTTTCAATCCGCTCGTTCTTTTCGATTATTACTTTGAGTTTAAGAAGGTGCAAGCTGAAGCTTTCAAGAATGCATACCCGACGATTCTTGAAGTCTTCAAGGAGTACGAGAAAATTAGCGGGAGGAAGTACGCACCCGTTAAGTCCTTCGGGATGGAGGACGCTGAGGTTGCAGTAGTAGTTCTAGGCTCTTCAGCTGGTACGGCTCGTTACGTTGCACGCCAGCTGCGAGAAAAGGGCGAGAGGGTTGGAGTCGTCAGTTTGACTCTCTATAGACCGTTCCCAGCTAGAGAGCTAGTCGAAGCTCTAAGCGGGGTGAAAGCAGTGGTAGTAATGGATAGAAGTTACAGCTTCGGCAGTCCAGGAGCGCAGTTGTTCATGGATGTCGCGGCCGCGTTCATTAACGAGGCTGAAAGGCCCCTCCTCATTAACGCTATCTACGGATTGGGCGGGAGGGATCTAATGCCGGAGCACGTTAGGGAAGCATTTAAGCTCGCTCAGGACGTTGCTAAAACAGGAAAGGTTATAGAAAGGGAGGTTTGGCTCGGGGTGAGATAGGATGAGCGGTCAGGTTAAGGCGCTACGGGAGTTCCCACGTGAGGAGCTTTTCGCTCCCGGTCACAGGCTGTGCGCAGGATGCGGGATACCACAACTTGTTAGAACAGCTCTAAAAGCAGTACCCGACCCGAAGGTTGTCGTAACGGCAACAGGGTGCTTAGAAGTAGCAACGACAATCTACCCCTACACGAGCTGGAGGGTGCCATGGGTCCACAGCGCTTTCGAGAACGCGGCAGCTACAGCTTCTGGCATCGAAGCAGCCTTTAGAGCGTTCGAGAAGAAGCGGGGTGTAAAAAGGCCCAAAGTGGTGGTCTTCGCTGGAGATGGTGGTACGTTCGACATAGGGTTCCAAGCTCTCAGCGGTGCGTTGGAAAGGGGGCATGATCTGATTTACATATGCTACGATAATGAAGCCTACATGAATACGGGGATTCAGAGAAGCGGTGCTACGCCGCGGGGAGCTGCTACTACTACAACACCGGCAGGTAAGGTGATACCCGGTAAGCTGGAAAAGAAGAAGGATCTTATAGGTGTAGCCATTGCCCACGGCATCAGGTATGCTGCAACACTCAACCCCGCTTACCCTGTAGACATGTATAATAAAATAGTGAAGGCGGCATCGATTGAAGGACCCACGGTACTGCACTACTACACTCCATGCCCCACTGGTTGGCGATCTGACCCGGCCCGGTCGATCGAGATTGCTAGGTTAGCCGTTCAGACGCGCGTATGGCCTCTGTACGAGTATGAGGATGGAACTTACAGAATTAATGTGCTCGTGAAGAATCCCAAGCCTTTAGAAGAGTACTTGAAACTCCAGGGAAGGTTTTCGCACCTCCTACTTCCCGAAAACAAGTGGGTACTTGAACAGCTGAAGCGTGACATCGAGGAGAACTGGAACCGGCTACTGAAGCTCGCTGGCTTAGCGTAAACCCACACTGGTCGATATCTCTTTTCCTCTTTCGTTTTAGCAAAATTCTTTTAACCCCAAGATGTCGTCAGCGCATCCGAGTTTGATGGCTCGAATGCTTATCAGGGAACAGTGCCCTAACTGCGGGGGCGCGATAAGCGACGAGAGGCTGGCAGCGGGTCTTCCCTGCGAGGTTTGCCTTCCAGAGCCTCCTTTAGGCGTAGTCGGCGCAGACAAACCCTCCAGGTTCGTGCTGTTGAAAACTGTTTGCGAAGCTCTTTCACTTTTAGGACGGTGTAAAGGGCTCAAGAGGATTCTGGAGGAGGAAGCAGAGGTTTACGATTTCGAGACGTTTTTCGAAAACGCTGTTGGGAGCAGGCCATGGAGCGCGCAAAAGATGTGGGCCCGCCGTGTATTACGAGGGCTCTCCTTTGTCATTTTGGCTCCGACGGGCATTGGGAAAAGTGTGTTTGGGATCGTGATGTCACTATATCTGGCTTCGAAAGGGAAGAGATGCTACCTTATCTTGCCGACAAGTGTACTGGTCAAACAGACATTCGATAGGCTCCAGGACTACTCCAGCAAGCTTGGGTTGAACGTCAGGGTGCTCGCCTACACGTCGCGTAGTGGTAAATCTAGAAATGATACCTTGAAGAAGATCGAGCAGAGTGATTATGATATACTAATAACTACTTCTCAATTTTTATCTAAAAATTTCGAATTAATAAAGAATTCCACATTCGATTTCATTTTCGTGGATGATGTCGACGCGATCATTAAATCCTCAAAGAACGTTGAGAAAGTGCTCGCGTTGTTAGGGTTCAGCGAGCAAGCAATAAACGAGGCTCTTAAGATCGCTAAAATAGCTACGGCTAGAAGATCAGAGGGTAGCGCAAGTGAGCTGGAGAAAGCTCGGGCAAGGCTAAGAGAGATGCTAGCCCAAACAAAGCACGGTATCCTAGTCGTATCAACGGCCACGGGAAGACCTCGAGGCCTTAGAGTGAAGCTGTTCAAAGAGCTTCTCGACTTTGAAATTGGCTCGGGAGCTGAACTCCTTCGTAACGTTGTTGATAGCTACTCGCTCGTAAGTAATGAAAAAACGCTCTACGCGAAGGTTGCCGAGATAGCTGGTGTCCTGGGCAAAGGTGGCCTGATTTACGTGCAACCGGGTACTTCCGAAGAACAGATTAACGAATTGATTAAGCTTCTCGAGAGCAAGGGGCTGCGGGCTAAAGCTTTAACTTCGAGAAGTAAGAAGGAGCTTGAAAATTTCGAGCGTGGAGAAATAGACATTCTCATTGGCTTTGCCACTTACTACGGCGTTCTTGTGCGGGGAATAGATCTACCGCACGTGATACGCTACGCGATTTTCGTCGAAGTCCCCCACTTCCGCTTCGCTGCTGGGATCGATGAAGCGAGTCCTCTAAGGCTGCTGCAATTGGCACAGGTTTTAAGGAGTGTTCTACGTGGCCCGGAAGCGAATACTCTCGATAAACTCACCTCTGTAATCAGAAGGTACACTTTGAACCTGGATCAAGCTTCATATAGATTGCTTACTGAATCTTTAGCTAACGATAGGAAACCTGAAGGTTTTCTTGGATTTCTTTACGAGCGCCTATTAGAGCTCAGAAGCTTGCTGAGGGAACTTCTCTCGCGTGAGGAGTTGCTCAAGGAGCTTCAATCTAGTTCCCTAGCGTCGATAAAGATGGTGAACGGTAAACCGTACATCATTCTCCCCGATGCTCCCACGTACTTGCAAGCTTCAGGGAGAACGTCGAGGATGTACGCAGGAGGGATTTCGAAGGGGCTCTCCGTAATTGTAACTAGTGATGAGAGCTTGCTTAAGGCGTTAATTAGGCAGACAAGCTGGTACGTGGAGGATGCGAAGTGGTCGCGATTTGAAGACCTTGACTTAGCCAGCATTCTCAAAGAAATAGATGGGGATCGCGAGATGATCCGGCGTCTCAAGGAAGGCAAGGTGAAGGGGGAAATTGCGGAACTTGCTAAAACAGCGCTCGTCGTCGTCGAGTCTCCAACCAAGGCTAGGACGATAGCTTCGTTCTTCGGTAGACCCTCGCGCAGGAGGGTTGGAAGAATAGTGGTACATGAGGTTAGTGCGGGAAACTTGCAGCTGTTAGTGGCTGCGACTAAGGGTCATGTGCTTGATCTAGTCACCGACGAGGGTTTTTACGGGGTCAGAGTTGATGGAGCTTTTATCCCGGTGTACACGACAATTAAACGTTGCCTCTCCTGCGGTACGCAATTTACTGACTCGAAAAGCGGTGCGTGTCCACGCTGTGGGAAGAGTACGGTTGTTGATCAAGCTGAAGTTGTGAAAGCGCTGCAGAGGGTTGCAGGCGAAGTTGACCTGGTCCTCCTAGCTACGGATCCTGACACTGAAGGGGAGAAGATTGCCTGGGACCTCTATACTCTACTCGCGCCCTATACGCGCTCGTTAATGCGAATCGAGTTCCACGAGATCACGAGAAGGGCATTCGAGGAGGCTTTGAAGAATCCGAGAAGTATAGATATGAAGAGGGTTGAGGCGCAGCTGATACGCCGCATCGAGGATCGCTGGCTGGGTTTCACTCTGAGCCGGAAACTATGGGACCGCTTCGGTATGCACTGGCTCTCAGCGGGGAGGGTTCAGACACCTGTGCTAGGGTGGGTGATTGAGCAGTACAAGAGGGTCAGAGAAAGTGTAATGACAGTTTTCCGGGTGAAACTCGATAACGGCCTGACGCTGGTTTTTGAGAGCGGTGTTAGTGGGCGCGAAGCCCGCAAGCTGGCTAAAGAACTAAAGGAAAGTACGGTTACAATCGAGCGGTTGAGCGTAGAAAGCTCCAAGCTGCATCCTCCACCCCCATTCTCGACGGATGCTATGCTAAAGGAGGCTGTAGCAGTCCTCAACTTATCAGCTGAAGAAGTGATGAGACTGGCACAGGATCTCTTCGAGATGGGTCTCATCACTTATCACAGAACGGACAGTACTCATGTCTCAGCGCTTGGAATTGGCATAGCGAAGTCCTACATCGTTGAACGCTTTGGCGAGGCATTGTTTACACCCCGCTCTTGGGGGGCACCTGGGGCTCACGAGTGCATCAGGCCTACGAGACCCATCGACGCTGAAACATTGAGGGCTTTCGTGAGTCAAGGAATAATACAGCTGGCTAGGCCGTTAACCCAGCAGCACTACAGGCTCTACGATCTAATATTCAGGCGCTTCATTGCGAGCCAGATGCCTGAGTGTACCGCAAAGATTGAACGATTGAGGGTTACGCTTGGACCTCTCACAAAGGAGATGACCACTTACGTCGAAATTGTGGATCCAGGGTTCGCACGTATATACCAGCCGTTCAAGCTCGCTAAACTCGTGCCTGGTACATATAGGGTGGTCGGCTTAAAGCACCGCAGGTTACCGACCTTGAGGCTCTACAGTCAGGCCGACTTAGTAGCCAGGATGAAAGAGGAAGGGATCGGTAGGCCTTCGACGTATGCTAAGATCATTGCAACACTAATCGATAGGAGGTACGTGATAGAAACGAAGAGGCACAAGCTTGTTCCGACCGATCTCGGTTTGAAGGTTTACAGCTATTTAAGCGAGAACTTTGGGGATCTTATCTCTGTTGAAAGGACTCGAATCGTTGAGGAGCTTATGGATAAGGTTGAGCGGGGAGAAGTAGA
Organism: Thermofilaceae archaeon; assembly: GCA_038731975.1. Taxonomy (NCBI): domain Archaea; kingdom Thermoproteati; phylum Thermoproteota; class Thermoprotei; order Thermofilales; family Thermofilaceae; species Thermofilaceae archaeon. The sequence goes on from JAVYQJ010000001.1 coordinate 158,254, forward strand.
TTATATGACGGTTCTCCGCGATCTATACGAAGAGGTGGTGAAGATTGGTTGAGAGAGGCCTTTTCATAGGTCGCTTCCAGCCCTTTCACTACGGGCACCTCTACGCCTTAAAATGGATATTGGAGAGAGAAAAGGAGGTTGTAGTAGCTGTAGGTAGCGCCCAGTACTCGCACAGCTTCAGAAATCCCTTCACCCTTGGCGAGCGAATAGAGATGATATCGCGGGTCTTAAAGGACCAAGGCCTGTGGAGTCGAACTATAGTTTGCGGAGTACCCGATACCAACGGCCAGCACGCTCTGTGGGTTCAAACAGTTGTCTCCTGCTGCCCTCGATTCACTAACGTTTACAGCAATGAACCGTTAACCCGCCTTTTGTTTGAGGAAGCAGGTTATCGCGTTATCAGCATTCCCTTTTTCGATAGAGAGCGGTTTGAAGGTACACGGATAAGGATAGCGATCGCTGAGGGTAAGGAGTGGAAGGATCTAGTCCCCCCTCCGGTGGCGGAAGTAATAGAGGAAATTAACGGTATTGAGCGAATATCTAGGCTTTATCAATTGGTACGAGGGAACATCGCTTAGGAATATTTAAAATTAAAATAAATTGAATATTATCCACCTGCTTTACTCTTCCACAATTATATTGGGCTGTGAAAAGCCCATTTCAATTAGGATATCTCTTACTTTGTACCTATGGTCTCCTTGTAGCTCGATTCGCCCGTCCTTTGCGGTTCCGCCGCAAGCTAGTTTAGCCTTCAGTTTTGAAACCAGCTCACGGTGGTTGAAGACCTTCTCATCGATTCCCTCGATAACTGTGACCTGCTTGCTTCCTCCTTTTCTTCGTTCAAGACGTATTTTAATGAGCTCTCCCTCCTTTATGACCCCCTTTAACAGGTCTTCTAGTATGTCGCTCATTACCCCTTTGCTCGTCTATGATTATGGCGCCAGCTTTAAAAAGCTTGCGTAGGGGAGATTTCGCGCTTGCTGATCTGGCAGCAAAGGGTGGTAACTGTGGCGAGGGAAGTATACGTGAGAAGGGTTGTAAAGGTACCTCCGGATGTGAGGGTGAAGCTGCTAGGGAAAAAGGTAGTTGTCGAAGGGCCTCTCGGGTCTATCGAGAAAGACTTTTCGCATGCTCGAAGCTTACACCTAAGTTTAAGCGAGGAAGGCTTGGTAATCGAGGCATTCAACGCAGATAAAAAGACTTATTCTATCGTGAACACGCTCGCATCGAAAATCGAGAACATGATTATAGGCGTTCAGCGGGGTTTCAGGTATAGAATGAAGATAGTTTTTTCCCATTTTCCAATGAACGTAAAAGTTGATGAAAAGAACCATTTAGTTGTAATAGAGAATTTTATGGGCGGCCGTGGTAAGATAATGACTAGGATTGAGCCTGGTGTTAAAGTCAGGGTTGAGAGGGATGATGTGGTGATAGAGGGTATCGATAAGGAGGCTGTCGCTCAGACAGCCGCTAACATTCGTGAAGCCACTAAATTGAGGGGTAAGCGGAGAATGAGCCCCCACGGGCGCGAAGGCGGTCCCGGCATTCTAGACGGGATTTACGTTTACGCCAAAGAGAATATGAAATAACAACTTAAACAACTTAAAAGAAAAGATAAAGATTAAGCCTACTTCTTGTACCGTTTAGGTCGGAGGTTTTTGCTCTTACAACGCCTACAGCGCTCTGCTGTCCAAGCGTTTCTCGCTCCACATTTTCTGCATATCTTAACCCTGAAGTTGCTATCGAGAGCTAACTGCAGCTTCTCAGGGTCTCTAATCGGCATACACGTCCATGAAGCGTCGCTAGGGTAGGGCTAAAAACTTTTCTTACACTCACAGAGATTGTTTATATGTATCCGGTTTAGACTAAACATCTTAACTATGCAGTAAAATATTGTATACGTTACGTGCTTTTAGCTCTAATATGCTATTTGGCTATTGCGAGGATTCGCGGTCTGAAGGAAGCAACGGTTCGCATGCTTCATGGTTACTTCATGCGTCTGCAACAGCGGTTTCTGTTCTACCGTGAGCGGGGGTAAATGAACCCTTCTCTCGGATGAACGAAGTAACACAGCTATAAAAAGGTCAGTGTAGGTTAAGGCCTCGTGGCTCAATCCACTGGAGTGAAAATGAAGAGAGTAGGCTGGTGGCATTTTGAGTTGATGGTACCAACCGAGTGGGATATAGCGGCTCAGGGCGGTTCTCGATCTGTCCAAGTCTTCCGCCTTGCCGATAGTGCTTATTCCGTACGGCTTGAGGTTTCGTTGGAGAAGGTTCCCTTCGAGAAAGCGAAGAGTGCAGAGGAGCTCCTCGACGCCTACAGGAAGAGTTGGGAGAAGAAGATTGAAGAGCTGAGAAAGAAGGAAGGCATCGAGGCTGAGCTCAAGCACGTGAGCAAGGATGAAGTAAGTGTGAAGGGGCATCGCATCCTTCTCTGGGCATTCCGGATAGGGGGTGCACCGATGATGGCTGCAGTGTGGTACTGTGAGAAGAGTGAGCGCGCCGTATCACTCACCTTCACCCCCCGAAGTGGAGGCGACGAAGGCCTGTTTCGCAGCATACTTTATACTGTGAGATGCCATTACGATTCTCCTAGCGAGCGGGCTCTCTGGTCCACGCTGCTATTCGATCTCTACCTGCCGCAAGCATTCGGACTGGTTTCCGCAAAGTTTGCTTCAACCGCTACTTACTGCCTTTTTACCGATTCGGAACAGGAGAAGTACTTGCTGGCAGGCTACAGTGGACTAGCGAGCTTCACGCTCGGGAGGTATAAGAAGGGGTTAAAAGAATGGTTCGAAAAAGAGATCATGAAAGATGCTATAAAGAACTTTAGGCAACAGCCTCCCAAGGTTAAATTCACCGAGGAATCGGAAAGCGTAATAACGTTCAGTGGAGTGAGCTTCGCTTTAACGAGAAAAGGTAGAAGGGTCTTCCTCGGTAGAGTGTGGCATGACCGAAAAATAGATAGAATCTTAGCTGCCGCTGTACTTTACCCAGCTTTAAGCACTGAAGAGGCTAAAAACGCACTGAACGATTTAGTGGCGCAGCTTGGCGGTAGAGAGATTTAAGGCGGCTAGCTCAGGTGTGTTCCCGTGAGAACTCGAAGAGTGGTCCGAGAGGCAGTAGAAACGATCGTCCTGGTAGCCGTGACTTTGATTCTAGCCTTTATTGTAGCTCCTCGCGTATTTTCAACAGATGTTCCACTAGCTGTGGTTGCCAGTTACAGCATGGAGCCGGCGCTTAGATTAGGTGACTTGATAGTAGTCAATGGTGCTAAGGCTCCCAGCGTGGGCGATGTAATCGTTTACGTAAGCCCTACGAGCGGCTTAATCGTCCACCGCGTAATAAAGGTGCAAGAAACCCTGCGTGGGACGGAGTTTATTACGAAGGGTGATGCAAACCTTGTGCCTGACGCGGAACCCGTTCCAGCGCAGAGGGTTAAAGGGCGTGTGGACGTTGTGATACCTTACATCGGCGTCGTGAGGCTCGCCTTTGAGAGGCTTCTACTGGGGTTGAGAGGGTTCTAAAGGAGCCTGCTACAACGCCTACGCGTAAAAACGGTGAGCAAATACGATGTCACACGATAAGCTTATAGAGGGTATTTAAGGCTTTTAAAGCCGTGGCTGAAAGAGGCAAAGAGTCAAAGCCGACATACCGTATCGAGAATGTAGTAGCTTCTGTCACTTTGAACCAACGCTTAAACCTCGAGAAGATTGCTGAGCGGGTCCCTAACGCCGAGTACTCTCCGGAGCAGTTTCCAGGGCTAGTACTTAGGATCAATAAGCCGAAGACAGCGACTCTCGTTTTCTCTAGCGGAAAGATGGTGTGCACAGGTGCTAAGTCCGAGAAGGAGGTACGCAAAGCCGTCAATGCCATCATATCGCTTCTGAAGAGCTATGAGATAGACGTTAAAGGTGAACCGATCATCGAAATCCAGAACATAGTCGCTAGCGCGAACCTGAAGGCCCTCGTTGATCTGGAGAAGGCGGCGAACCTTCTTGAAAACAGCATGTACGAGCCTGAACAGTTTCCCGGCCTAATCTATCGTATGGACGATCCGAAAGTGGTACTCCTTATCTTTTCAAGCGGAAAAGTTGTGTGTACTGGGGCTCGTAAAGAGGAAGAGGTAAAGGAAGCGATAAATAAACTCTACGACACGTTGAAGGAAATAGATGCTCTGATACTCGAGTGATCGGGTGGAGGGACATGCAAGAGGAGTTCGTGTTAAGGGAGTTCACTCCCAAGGATCTTGACGAGGTCATGAAAATTAACCGTGAAAATCTACCCGAGAATTACCCTCAATTCTTTTTTAAACTTCATTACGAAAACTTCCCTCGCGCCTTCCTTGTAGCGGAGCATAAGGGAAGGATTGTCGGCTACATCATGTGCCGTGTAGAGACGGGAAAGCTCTATACGAAGAGCGGCTCGGGGAGGCAGGGCCATATTATTTCGATCGCTGTGATTCCTGAAATGAGACGGAAGGGTATAGGGACGAGTTTGATGTTAAAAGCCATGGAAGCGCTACGTAAGTACTACTCCGTTGATGAGTATTACCTTGAAGTAAGGGTATCTAATACGCCCGCAATTAATTTGTACAAAAAGCTCGGTTTCACGCCTGTGAAAGTCATTAAAGGTTACTACCTTGATGGCGAAGATGCTTACTTGATGGCAAGGCCAGCTCTTGAGAAACCCTAAGTGCAGTAGAGTATCCCGGTAAGCGAAATATTTTTATAGAAGTGCAAAAGGGAGCTCCGAAGTGATATGAGTCAGGCGATACCTGTCCTTATCCTCAAAGAGGGTTCGCAGAGAACGACAGGACGTGACGCTAGAAGAAGCAACATATACGCAGCCCGGGTTATAGCTGAAGCCCTTGCAACATCGCTGGGGCCGAGGGGGATGGACAAGCTGCTGATCGACTCCTTCGGCAACGCTACGATAACTGGTGATGGTGCGACCATCCTGAAGGAAATGGAGGTTCAGCACCCTGCTGCAAAAATGCTCGTGGAAGTAGCTAAAGCGCAGGACGATGAAGTGGGCGACGGTACTACGTCAGTAGTCGTCCTAGCCGGTCAGCTACTTGTAAGGGCCAGTGAGCTACTCGACCAAGAGATTCACCCCGCGATCATTGTGGAGGGCTTCGAGAAGGCGATGGAGTACGCTTTGAAAGTAATCGATGAAATCAGTGAGACCACTCATCCGTTCGACAGGCAGACGCTGAAGAACATCGCATCCACAGCATTGAGCAGCAAGATCGTCGCTGAGTACCGCGACTTCTTGGCCGACCTCGTTGTTGATGCTGCCCTTCAGGTTGTGGAGGAGAAGGACGGCAAGTACGACCTGTCGTTAGACAACGTAAAGGTCGAAAAGAAGAAGGGTGAGTCCCTCATGGAGACTACTCTCATCAAAGGCATTGTTCTCGACAAGGAAGTCGTCCACCCGGCCATGCCCAAGCGTGTCGAAAAAGCGAGGATAGCCCTTATTGACGCCCCCCTCGAGGTTGAAAAGCCGGAATGGACGGCAAAAATTAACGTTACGAGTCCCGACCAGCTGAGGCAGTTCCTTGAGCAGGAAGCAACAATACTCAGGAGTATGGTGGAGAAGATTAAGGCTGCTGGTGCGAATGTGGTGATTTGCCAGAAGGGTATTGACGATCTGGCTCAGTACTACTTGGCGAAGGCTGGCATCCTAGCGGTTAGGAGGGTGAAGAAGAGCGATATGGAGAAGCTGGCGCGAGCCACCGGAGGCAAAATCGTGACTAACGTTGACGATATTAGCCCCGACGTGCTGGGCTATGCGGAGCTGGTTGAGGAGAGGAAGGTGGCTGACGAGAAGATGGTATTCGTCGAAGGCTGCCCCAACCCCAAAGCCGTCAGCATCCTAGTCAGAGGGGGCGCTGAGCATATTGTAGATGAAGCTGAGCGAGCTGTGCACGATGCTTTAAGCGTTGTTAGGAACGTAATCAGGGAACCCAAGATAGTTGCTGGAGGTGGAGCGGTGGAAATTGAACTAGCTCTCAGGTTGGCAGAATTCGCTCGCAAGCTACCTAGTAAAGAGCAGCTAGCTGTACTCAAGTATGCGGAGGCTCTTGAAGTAATCCCCGCTATACTGGCTCAGACGGCAGGCATGGAACCGGTTGACGTAATTACAGAGCTTAAGAAACGACACAGTGAAGGAGAGAAATGGGTCGGTGTTGATGTGTTAAACGGAAGGATCGCGGACATGTTCAAACTGAACGTTATAGAACCAGCGCTGGTAAAGAAGCAGGTTGTAAAGTCGGCTACCGAAGCAGCGGTAATGATCCTGAGGATTGACGACATCATCGCAGCTGCTCCGCCAAAAGAGAAGAAGGGCGAAGAGAAGAAAGGGAAGGAAGGGAAGGAGGAGGAATCAGAAACTAGCAGCAGCTTTGATTAGATCCCCTCCATCATTGTAAATTATTAAGGTTTTTATACCCCCTTTTTACCCGCGCCGAATGTGTCAACGGGTTTTTCGATCCGGATAGGACCCCCCTGGCTCACTAGGTATGAGAAAGCCCGAATTATAGGCGCGAGAGCTCTACAGTTGTCACTGGGGGCGCCGCCGCTAGTTCCAGTGGAAGAGTTAGGGCTAAAAGACCCTATCGAGATCGCCGCAATGGAGCTTAAGCTAAAGCTTCTACCGATGGTAATTAGGAGGTGGACCTTAAGCGGAGATTACCAGGACATCCCCCTTAGCTATCTTGAAATCAGGTAGGTTCCTTTCTGATCCTAAGCGTTCCCTTAGCTATCTCTACTTCCATTAGATCGCCTATCGTGGGTCGATCTATCAAGCGATCCCATTCCTCCTCCGTCAAGTAGAGGGAGAGACGCGGTAATCGCGCTTTTCCAGCCGCGCCAAAGAACGGCATAGCGCGAAGTATCTGAGAAACGATAGGGGCCAGCTCTCGCGCAATTTCGGATTGATCTGTTGTCGCTACTATAGCTCCTGGGGTTTCTCGCTCCTCCGTCAAATCCACCTTGACTACTCTCTCCCCCCATGGCGTGTCCACTATCGAGATATTTGTCACAATCGCCTTAAAGCGTACGCTCGAGCTTTCCGCCACGAATCTTCGGCTCTTGACCGCTTAAATGTGTTCTCTCTGCATTTAAAAAAAGTATTTAAAGCTGGGCTACTCTTCAGCAAGAGCGGTATGTCGGAATTTGATGAATGGTTACGTAGGACAAGAAGGTTATTCGAGGAGATGGACAGGCTAATAGACGAGATGATGAAGGAGAGCTTCGAAACCTTCAAGAGCGGAAGAAGGGTGATCGGACCTTACTACTACGGCTTTTCCGTTACGATAGGCCCCGACGGAGTCCCACGCGTCAGGGAGTGGGGAAACATTAGACCAGGCATCCGGCCCCGCATAGCGGAAGCCATCGAGCCCTTCACGGATGTGATAGAGGAAGAAGATACTGTACGCGTAATCGTAGACATTCCGGGAGTAGAGAAAGAGGATATATCCGTAGAGGCCACTGAGACGGAGATCAGAATCTCTGCTGAAAGAGGTGAACGAAAATACTTCAAATCGGTTAAACTACCTACCAAGATTCGTCCAGAAACGGCGAAAGCTAGCTACAAGAATGGTGTATTAACAATAACCGTTGAGAAGGCGGAAAAGGGTAAGAAACCATCGGGAGTTAAAGTGAAAATAGAATAACTTCTAACATTAAAAAACTAATAAAGCATAAAATGGTTTTTATTTTGTACGACTCATTCTGCTCCGTAAAGGATAAAAGAATGGGGTAGAGGAGGGGCCTGCCAAAAACCAGAGGTGCTGGTGAATGGCCGAAGAAGGCAGCATCTTGATAGGGCAGAAGTCGGTAATGAACTACGTACTAGCGACCGTGATACAGTTCAACCAGGGAGCTAAGCGCGTCTCCCTAAAAGCCAGAGGAAGGGCAATATCGAAGGCTGTTGATGCGGCCGAAATTGTGAGAACGCGGTTCCTTGCGGGGCAGGTCGATATCTCAGCTATCAAGATAGGCAGTGAAAAAGTCGGCGAACCGGGCAAGGAAAGAATCGTGTCAACGATAGAGATAGTGCTCGAAAGAAAGCTCTAAGAAGTAACCAGAGCCAATCAAAACATTTATTTTAATTCATTATTTGGGGGCCAAAGAGTATTATTCCCCTTTAGCCCAAAGTTTATAAACAGTTACCCAGAGTAGGACAACTGTTGCGCCGGCAAGAACTAATGAGATCTGCTGAATGGTTGTTCCACTGATACTCACCATGTATAGATTCAGTAGGAGCGTCATTGTAATGTAACTGACGAGTATTCTCAATGCCCTAAGTTGCTGCTTTAACTTGCGATCCTTGAATGCTACTACGATAGCGGTCGTAAGTATTAAACATGCAACCGAGTTGAGGAATAGTATATGCTCAAAGAAGCTCACTGCTCACACCTCTATGTCGATGAAATCCGGTTTTCGATCAAGCGATACGATAGGGACGCATATCCATCCGGCTCTAACCCCTGTCAGGCTCTCAACTCTCTCCCCATTTTCATCAACCTTGATTGCCAGGTACTTGCCTTTTAGTGGCTCGTCCCGCTCCACGTAGTAGAGGATGGGTATTCCATAGTACCTGTAGTAATCTCTGAAAGTAGCGAAAAGACCGTAGTAGTGCTTACCGTTATGGCTAAAGTGGATGAGGTACACGGAGCTGGTCATCGTCACCAAAGCTGAGGCTAACCTGGCCAAGTCCGATATTTCCTTTAGTTTTATGCACACGGCCTTCTCGCTGATCATTGAGACACCCTTGCCCTCGGTGGAAGTTTATCAATGACGACCGGTTCACCCTTCTTCAAACCCTTGAGGTTATCGAGAGGGCTGGTGACTTTACCGATTAAGGTCGACTTGAAACGTATCTTCTCCACGTCGTTTAACACCACGGCGATGCTGTTTGTGTAGGGTATTACGATGACATCGCCTTGCTTGGCCGATACGTAGAGGTCTTCGAGAAGGACTCTGACCCCCAATGTGAAGTATACAGCGTACGAGTCGAGAGTATAGGCTCTAGCTTTGGCTGGGAGAATCGCGGATATGATCTCAAAGTTAAGTGGGGCCCAATCACGGTAAACTTCGGCTTCTACTACAGTTGAACCGTCCAACCTTTTCACAGCAATGCGTAGGTTTGACATAACGCGTGAGGATATACGAGCAGGTATTTTTAAACGATTCCGCCCGCCAGCAAGTTTATTAACATTGGGTCTCCTTCTTGCTGCGTGGGAATCTCTCTATCCGATTTTAAGGATCCACGTGACGCGCTAAAAGCACTTGAAAAGAGGCGTGCTGAGCTTGAGAAAGAGTTGGAATCCCTCATAAAAAGACGCGAGCGCGGTGAGATAGGAGAGGAACAGTTTGAAGAACTTAGGGTGAAGCTGGAAAGGGAATTCATCGAGGTTATGGATAGAATAGCACAGTTGCGATTTATCGTTGGTGGAGGCCTCTAGGATTACTTTCACCTATATCTCATGCAATCCGCTTTAAATACTCCCCCCATTGTAATTATAGGTCTGGCATGGCGGGGGCAACGCTCGATCCGAGAAGGGCGTTATCCGCGTACGGCGAAGACTACGGTACCCGCTACTTCAAGTACGGACCGTTGATGGAGCGGAGACCCCGCATAATGGAAAGCGTCGGACTGTTCCTCGAAGAGAGCCACCTCTTGAAGATGTACGGTGTTGAGAAGCAGCTCGTAGTGGGCGATGAGGTGAAGAAGTTCCTAGGAGCTAAGAGCGCAGTAGCACGCAATCTCGTCTACCCTCTTACGGACGGTGAGGTCAAGAGGGACGACGAACGAGGCTGGGCAGTTATAACGGAGCTCACTAAGAAAGGATTCGAGCAGTTCAGGGAATTAAAAGAAAAAGAGGGTTTTGACGGCTTTTACGTCACAGCCGCCCTCTCCGCGATAGCGCCGGAGTACATGAGCGAAAAACTACTCAGCATACACAGTAGGATTGATCGGGAGACGGGGCTCATTAAGGCTTTCACCGTGATACCACAGCCTTTGGCCGTCGCAATAGCCGAGAAGGAAATATCCTGCGTAGTCATTGAATCGGGACACGGCAACACTCAAATCACGCCGATACATACTTACCCTCTGAGAGAAGCTGTTGTTGCGCTGTACAGGGGGGGCGCTGAGGCGGACGCTATATCAGCTGAAGTGCTGAAAGATCTTGGCTACGGTGACTTAGCAAGCGATGAAGCTGTAGTGAGGAAGTTTAAGGAGGAAGCTGGGCTTATTCCTGCGGATTTTAACACCGCTGTGAAGAAAGCGAAAGAGGATCCAGAAAGGTTCAGATGCAAAGTAAGGCTATCAGCGCTCACCGAGATCGATATGGAGGATAAGGGGTGGCTAAGGTTCCTCATTGGAGAGGTGGTGTTTAACCCATCACACGAGGTCTACGAAAGTTACAGAAAGCGGGGTGTACTCAACATAAGGGATGCAAGGCTCGGTGACGAGACGATTGAGGGTTCACTCCCGCTGGATGAAGCTATAGTAAGGTCAATTCGTAAAACTCCCACTTCGCTACACGATACGCTCCTTAGTAGGATGATTCTCAGCGGTGGGAACTTTCAGTGGAAAGCTCCTGAGAATTTGAGGGACGTGGCCGTTACTTCACCAGTAAAGGTGAAGCAGCTCCTGACTGAGCGGCTCGGCAGCGCGATTAGTATCGATGTGCGCTTAACGCAGGATCCACAGTTCTCGGTCTGGAAGGGCTGCGTGGTGTGGAGCTTGGCGTTGCCCGATAACTACCTGTGGAATGAGAGGAGGGGTGAGGGATGGTTCAAGAGAGGCGTTCACTTCTAATCGGCATTCTCAGGAAATACTTCCATGAAAAGGGGTATAGTGAAACAGCACCTTTCGAGGGCCTAGACCTAACCTTTACGAATAAGCGAACTACGGTCGGAGTGAAAGTGCTGTCTTACTCGAGCAACCCTGTAAAGGATCAGAAGGCGATTAGAAGCTGCATGTATCGCTTGTTAAGGGATAAGCCATGTGATGAGATTTACTTTGCTACAGAGGAGATAAGGTATAGCCACCTGCCCTCATTTGAGGAATTTAAGGAAAGTGGGATTGGCCTACTGAAGGTTTCTGAGGATAGGATTGAGGTAGCAGTACCCGCGAGACCTTTTGGGGATGCGAGCGGCCTAACTGTGCAAGGTAAGCTTCCCGCCACGAGGGGTAGCACTCCAGCAACTGTCGTACCGTTTTCGGAGGAGATTCTGTTCAAGGAGCTTGAGAGGAAAGTAATAGAACTGATAGAACGGAAGATAACTGAGCACTTGGCCGGGAAGGTACAGGCTACTAACACCCTCCTCGAGGTTTCCTCCGAATCTCAGGTTGCAAAATCCGAGGTATGGAATGGGGATAGAGGTAGGGACTATAGGAACTTCGACCTGAGTGAGGGCGGTGCGCTCCAGGATGTGGATTTTCTTAAAGGAAATCCGTGGCTTTCAGAGCTCATGAAGAGGGGGAGCGGGTAAACCTCGGGTGAACTAGCGCATGGTTGAAAGAAGAGGGTCGACGGGGGTCACTATTTACGATGAGCTCCTCCGTTTACTAAGAGACGTATTAAGAGAGAGCCCTGAGACCTATGAGCTTGCTGAAAAACTGGTGAAGGCCTACAGGGATCAGGGCCCTCGAGGCATCAGAGAGGAGATTAGAAAATTGGTTGCTGAGGTGTTGAATGGTGCCACTGAGGCTTAAGAGCTTAGAAGCTGAGGGTTTCAGAGCCTTTGACCGTAGGATTTCTATCGAGTTCAGTGATGATCTCACGGTTATTTTCGGCCCTCCTGGGGCTGGTAAAACTTCGCTTGTCAGAGCCTTAGAATTCGCTCTTTTCGGAATGATTCGAGAACTACCCACGAGAAACCTCAGGAAAGAGGATCTAATCAATGACTTCTGCGAAGAAGCGAAAGTTCGAGTGGTTCTCACAGATGGAAGCACGGACATAAGCATAACAAGAACGCTTAATAGAACTGGACTAACGACCCTCGTCGTTACTGTTGGTAACAACGAGTTTCGCGATGACGTAGCAGAGAAGTACCTACAGTCGAAGCTTAGCTGCCCATTCGACGAGTTCGTAACCGAGTATTCGCTAGGCTACCAGGAGCTATACACGCTTCTTCACGCTCCACCAGCTGAGCAAGGAAGGCTGTTCGATGTGCTTCTCGGGATCAGCGAGCTAGAAAAACTCCAGAGAGAGATCAGTTTGAAGGATGTTAAAGACGCGTTAAAGAGTATAGAGGAGGAGGAGCGCAAATTAGGAGGCGAATCGATTCTCGAAGAGCTACCGAGGTTGAAAAGCAGGTACGCGGAACTGATCAAAAGAAGGGATGAGTTACAGGCGGAGCTGGATAGGCTAGAAGTGAAAAGGAGGCTGCTGGAAGAGGAATACAGCGCGCTCCAAGCTTGCAGCAAAGAAGTGGAGAAGCTTCGATTAGAGGCTGAAAAACTTAGAGAACAATTGAAAGTCCTAGAGAGCGAGAAGCCAGTCAAGTTTATCGAAGTCGACCAGAGCTATATCCTTGAATTGGCAGGAAACTTAAAAAACGACCTATGTAGCCTGCTTGAAGAATGTTTTCTCGGAGAAGAGGCAAAGTTAATCCGTGATTACGAAGTATCGATAAGTAATATCACATCTTTTGTTGAAATGTTCAAACGTTTGGTAACAAAGGTTAACGAAGAATGCATTTTGCAATTAAACTATGATATTCAGAATATCAGAAATAGAATAAATTACATGGAGAGTTATATAAGAAAACTGGAAGATGATTTAGGGGAAATAGAATCTGAAATTGAAAAAATGAAAAGCTCTCAAATAGAATATGAAAAAATAAAGGAAAAATATGGTGACATTCCAACATTGGCTAAAAAAATAGCACAACTCGAAGTTAAACTAAAGGCTCTTCAACGAGAAGAAGGCAGATCATTATGCATACACGCGATACAGAAGGAGGTAATGGAAAGCCTAAAAAATCGGAATTATGTCAAATGCCCAGTATGTGGGAATCAAGTCACTAGTTTTAGCTCGCTTCCTGAAGCAACCCCACCCGAGAGTACGAGTCTTCAGCGTGAAAGGATAGAGAGATCCTTATCCGAGCTGAAAGATGCTGAGCGGAGGCTAAGAGAGCTCGAATACAGTCTTAGACTGTTATCGAATTACGAAAAGAGGAGAAGCGAGTTAGAGAGTGAGCTGGAAAGGGCATTGGATGAGCTGAGAGAATTAAGACTGAACTTGGACGAGCTCGAAGAGCGTATGAGCATATTGAAAAACAAATTAATAGAATTGACAAAAGGTTATAATCAACTAGAAAATCTTTACAGGAGTCTTCGATACTTTGAGCTTAGGGAAATGTTGAGGAAAATTGAGAACCGGTTGAGAGAGCTGGGATATGATGAAGAAAGAGTGCGAAAAATTACTGAGGACATCGTCAAAGTCAAAGAAGCCATATCTGCGAACAGGGAGTTGCTAAAGGAACTCGAGCGTCAAGAAGGCGAAATGGCGCGCCGGATAAGGGAATACGAGCTTGCAAGCGCTAAGTTAAAGGAGCTACGCGTCAGGCGGGAGAGGCTCGAGCTGATTTACAACCGCTTAGAACGTATCAAGAGGGCTCTCTCCGATACGCACGTGGCCTTGCGTCGAAGCCTGGCCGAGAAACTCTCGGGTATCGCATCGAGGTTTTTTGTCGAGCTTGATCCTAGCATGCAGTATGATGCGGTGCTCATAAGCGTTGAGAGCCACTGGGCTCAAAGCGGAAGGGGTAGGTATGTTGCATTTGTAAAAAGGCGAACTGACGGGAAGATAGTTCCCGTTGCTACACGCTTAAGCGACGGCCAGAAATCTGTCTTCGCTCTTTCCCTTTTCCTCGCCGCAAGGCTACTTAAGCCTGGGAACTTGGCCTTCCTTGTCTTAGACGATCCGGTTCCGAACGTTGATGAAAGCACCCATGTGTTGCTAGCCAAAGCGCTGCTAAGGTTGAGTCCAGGTGTCCAGGTCATATTGACCACCCAAAGTAGGAGCGTTGCAGAAGAAATCGCGAGGCTGGCGAAGGTCATAGACCTGAGCCAACAGCGTGCATCTAACGAAGCTCACTGAGTAGAATCAAATTTAAAAGACAAAGCTCGCGCAGCTGGGAGGTGCGCTACAATGGTGCGGGTATACACTTGTAGCTTCTGCGGGCACGAGATACGGCCAGGTACAGGCCTATGGTACGTAAGAAACGACGGGGTCATTCTGCGTTTTTGCTCCAGCAAGTGCTTCAAGTATGCAATTAAGTTGCACAGGGACCCCTCCAAGCTTAAATGGACTGGGTTTTATGGCAAAAAGAGCGAGCTCCGAAGAGTGGGCGTACGCGCGTAGAGCACAAAAGGTATTAAAGGCTTGCACAAACACCCTTTCAGCCCCGGTCGTATAGTCTGGCCCAGTAACCCACATAAGCTGGATTGCCGGCCTGTCGAGCCGGAGAGCGGGGAGCCGCACGGAAAACCCGGGTTCAAATCCCGGCCGGGGCGCCATTTCTTTCCGGTACTCCTAGATTTATCGTGGATGTTTTAAGTTTTCAAAAAAGTATTAGGAAAGGGCTGAATGAGTACATCAGACCTTCGGTTTTTCAGTCAGTAGAGTAGAGAGGCAAGCCCTCTTCAAGATCTATCGTTACTTTCGTTAGCTCCTCTGCCACTTCTGCCCCGTAATCTTCTAGGAGTATAAGTGCTGCCGCTTTCGGCGGTATGATCCCTCGCTCGGTGATAATTGCGTCTATGTATTCAGGTGGCGTAACATCAAAGGCTGGGTTACGAACCTTAAGATTGGTATACTTCGACAGAATGTGCGTGGGTAAAACCTCGTCTGCCCCTCTTTCCTCTATCTCTACCAGTTCTCCGAGAATAGTTGCTGGGCTGAATTTGTATGTTTCAGTGGCCACGTAGAGCTTGACTCCTGCTTCATACGCAGCGAGAGCGATCAGCGACGTCCCGATCTTGTTCACCACGGCACCGTTAGCAGTAACTGTGTCAGCACCGACCACAACTTTGTCGACATCCCTGATGAAGTATCTCACGGCCGAATCCGGGATGAGAGTGGTGGGGACTCCCGCGTCAACCAACTCTCGATAACTCAGCAATCCCTGGAACTTGGGGCGCGTCTCTGTAGCGTAGGCTACGATATTTTTCCCCTTTCTGTACGCCGTCTTTATGACCGATAGAGCCGCCGAACTGTTGCAATGCGTCAAAACAACGTCACCATCTTCGATGAGACGAGAGCCGATCTCCCCTATGATTCTAACCGCATTCAGGGACGATACTATGAAGCTGTCTGCTGCTTTTACCGCCATTTCAACCCCTTCCTCGCAGCTGCTCGCTCTGCGGACCTTGTTCATCACGTATCTAACCGCGTTATGGAGGGATACCGCGGTGGGTCTAGTAGAGGTTAGTATCTGAGCATTATGCCTCATGTACGTCAAATAGTCGTCGAGGGATGACCCCTTGTACTCTAGCGCAGCTATCTTCATCGCGTAAGCAGCTGCTCTCGCGATCCTACCCGCTCCTCTCACACGCATGTCTTTGATTAACTGCGCTATCTTTAGGACTTTAGGCGATGCTTTCACCCCCCTGCCACCTCCACCAACTTTTCTAGGCGGGAGATCAGATCGTGAGCTTCGGTAGGCCATCCATATAGTTCGCGCACGAGTAGGATCACTGCCTCTGGAGCCACCACGCCTTTCTCAGTAACTATGGCGTCAACGTACCGGGGTGGTGTTACGTCGAAAAGTGGGTAGCACACGTTTAGATCCCTCCTTTTTTCGAGCCCCGGTAAGAGGCTCACATCTCTCATCACAGGGAGTTTCACAAGCTCCCCGAAGATCGTCTCTGCAGAGAACTTGTGCGTCGTGGTAAGCACGAAGGTTCTAACTCGAGCCTCATTAGCGGCGAGAGCGATCAACGATGTTCCCACTTTGTTCACGACAGCGCCGTTAGCCGCTATTGCTTCAGCTCCTGTTACTACCAAGTCCACTTCCTTCATGAAGTGCCTTACCGACGAGTCCACGATAAGCTCGGTTTCGATGCCCATCTCACTCAACTCTTGCGCCAATCGAATGCCCTCACCACCGGGCCTTGATTCAGTGACGAAAGCGCGTACTCGCTTTCCCTCCGATTTCAGCCGGGAAAAGAGCATCTTTACTACTCTGCTGTAAGAGCAGGTTAACAGAGATGCGTTCTCACGCACGCGCCGGGCGCCAAGCGCAGCAGCCAGGCTTATCGCATTTTCTATCTCTCTTCTCACAGCACTAACCCCCTCTTCAACCATCTTTGTCACCTCGCTCTTCGAAGCCCCCGTCCTCACGCCGCTCTCAATGTAGTCCAGCATTCTCTTCATCGCGTTGAACAGCATTATCGAAGTTGGCCTCCTATCAGTGACGTACTTTAACGCCGCCAGCAAATCCTCGAGAGCCTCCCGCGTACTGGAAGCTTGCTCAAATACCTCTTGTACCGCGTGAAGAGCACGAAATGTCGCATCTGTCGAGCTATAGATCCTGAACTCTCCAATGTCTAGGAAAGCCTCATGTATTCGTGACATCAGAGGGTACTTGTAGATTCACGTCCTTAAAACCATTTCTACGGTAACGGGATATTGTTCAAAGGAGCGTTTACAGCTGCTGCATTACGTTTGGGTAGATGACAAAAAGTTTGGTGAAACGTCAGTTGGAGTACTGAAGTAAAGAGCTTGCTGCAGAGGCTTAGCAACGATCTAAATAAGTCCTTCAGCTATGGCTTGCGGGCAAAAACTATGTAACCGGTATGACCGATCATGCGAATTTCGGGTCTAGTTTCACCCCGTTTAACCTTAAAGTTCCTTAACAGTAGTTCGACGGTTTCAACCATTATGAAACCCTTTGCAATGGCTTCGTCCACGACTCTCTCCACCTGGTTAATTGTTGGCAGGAAGCATGTGAGCGTACCGCCACAGCGGAGCGCGCGGTGGGCATGCTCTATCACATGCCACGGGTCTGCCATATCGAGGATCACTGCGTCAACCTCTTTCTCCTCGATACCCTCCCTGATATCCTTCTCTTTTATGACGACGTAGTCCAGGAGGCCCACGGTTGCTAGGTTCTTACGCGCGATATCGATGAACTCGCGCCTGACTTCATAAGTGTACACCGTACCTGTTGGACGTACAAAATGTGCTAAGAGAGCCGTTAGGCATCCAGAACCGGTACCTGCTTCAACGACGCGCGAACCAGGACCAATTCCACATCGTAAAATAATCAGAGCGGCATCCTTGGGGTAGATTACTTGGGTACGCCGTGTGAAACCGCGGTAGACGATATCCAGTAGAGTGGGACGAACGAGCCTGAGACGGACTCCCAGATGCGTTGTCACCTCTTCTCCATACTGCCTTCCGATGATCTCCTCAGAATCGATAATCCCCTCGTTGAAGCTGAAGCGCTTCCCTTTTGATGCCCTTACGAGGTAACTACGCTTTGCTCCGCTGAGAAGCACAAAATCCCCTTCCTTAACCAGACAGACGTCCACGGGACTGAGGAGAGGGGCGCAGTTATTTTCTTACCTTAGGGTGCTGGTACTTTAGGTAATATTGCCTGCTACTCTTAGAAGAGTTTAAAAGGAGAGGAGCTGCACCCCATTTGAAAGATGAGCGATGAGGGGTGAGCGATATGTCGGGTGAGAAGCCGTTTTACGTGAGGTTTGAAGTTCCACCAGAACTGGCTGAGAAAGCTTACGAAGCTATTCGCATGGCAGCGGAGCGCGGAGGAGTGATTAAGAAGGGAACCAATGAAACAACAAAAGCTGTTGAAAGAGGTCTTGCTAAGCTAGTATTGATCGCAGAGGATGTTGATCCCCCGGAGATTGTAGCACATCTACCGCTTCTTTGCGAGGAAAAGGGAGTACCCTATGTATACGTTCCATCGAAAGCCAAGCTTGGAGCTGCATGTGGGCTTCGGGTAGCAGCTGCATCCGCGTGCATAATTGAGCCAGGCGAAGCGGCCGCCCTTATGAACGAGGTAATTAAAGCCGTCAACGAAATAAAAAGTAAAAAGACTGCTTAGGCAGAGCTGAAATCGCTACCGAAATACTGATAAAGCTTTCTCTTGGGTGTGTGGTATGAGCTCAAAGCAAAAATACGCTCAGCCGGCTGACCTTTGGAGTGACGCTACTCCAGCGGAGGTAATCCAGATTGTAGGCAGGACAGGGGTGACCGGAGAGGTAACGCAAGTCAGGGTTAGAGTACTCGAGGGGCCCGATAAAGGGAGAATACTTACTAGAAATGTAAAAGGCCCGGTTAGGCTGGGCGATATAGTTCTCCTGCGAGAGACAGAGCGTGAGGCTAGGAAGATTACAGCGAGGTAAGTTCGTCGTAGTAATAGCATAACTCTACTTCAGTACTTTCAACGCATTATCAACGTAAGTTCTTTCAATACTTCATAGCAAGGGGATAACACTCACTACAGTGAGAGAGACAGACCATGGTCGCCAGCGAATTATCAAAAACTTTGGTCATGGCGGATGCGCAGGTCCCAGTCGTGGTGGTAAGTGATGCTAAAGTACCCGTTAAAACCAGCTCGGGAGAGCAGTTGCTGAGAAAGGGCGCGCGCCTAGATCTTTCGCTGCGCGAAGCGCTTCCTCTCATAAAAAAGGGGGTGCTCGCGCTCGACCCTGAGAGACTCTACAGCTGGCAGGAACTCAACAAAATACGATGGATAGAAAGCAGAGATCTCTCAGCTCCCCAACAGCTAGCTGGTGATTTCTATCTAAAGGCTCGATTGACTGTGCAACTCTTAGAGAAGAGCTCTGAGGGGAGCAAAAAGGCAGATGCTGCCAAAGCCATGCTGGTAGACATCGTGAGGCTTCGACTACAGAAAATCCTAAGAGCTGTTCTGGTTAACCCGGAGTTTAGCAGAGATTTTGCTGAGAGATTGACGATAGAGGAGCGTGCTCTCTACGCGTGCCTCTGCAAGGTGGTGAGCGATTGGTATTCCTCGATGAAGCAGTTTTTGGAAAGGGGTGATCCGCTTGGTTGAAAGCTTAACCATCGTTGAAGGAGTTAACTTGTCAGAGAGGTTCGCGGAGTTCTTCCGTTCGTTTAAGGATGAAAAGGGTGATTACAAGTACAGGGCTCGAATAGCTAGGATGGCCCTTGAAGGGAGTTTGTCGCTAATCGTTGACTTCGACGATCTCCTCTCGTTTGACCCCTCACTAGCTGAAAGGCTTGTAGAGAACCCGCGTCTGACAATCAAAGCCGCGGTTGATGGCTTAAAGGAGGTGATGAAGGTTGAAAACGCTGAGTACTTAACGCGCGTAACTGATCTCTTCGTTAGGATTCGTAGGTTACCCGAGAGCCTTAAAGTACCGATCAGGAAGGCCAGGGCTACCCATCTTGGCAAGCTAATCGCCATAGAGGGGATAGTGACCAAGCTCTCCCCTGTCAAGCAACTTCTCTTGGAGGCCGTGTACCGCTGTAGGGAGTGCGGTGAGGAGGTCACTATAGTTCAAACCGGCGAAAAGCTCGAAAAACCGGTTCAGTGCCCGAGCTGCGCGGCCAGTGGTCAGAAAAGAGGAAGTTTTGAATTGGTTCTAGAGAAGTGCAAGTTTATTGACTGGCAAAGGTTCGTGCTGCAGGAGAGACCTGAAGAGCTTCCTTCAGGGCAACTTCCCCGTTCTATCGAGGTAGTGGCTTCTCATGATTTAGTGGACATCGTCAGGCCGGGAGATCGCGCTATTGTAACCGGTATTCTGGCCGTGGCTCCTGAACGAGGTTTAAAAGGTCAACCTCCGATCTTCCAGATGTACCTAGAGGCGAATAACGTAGAAGTCGCATCGAAGGAAGACCTTGACGTGGAGATTACACCAGAGGATGAGAAAAGGATTCTGGAATTATCGAGGCGGAGCGACATCCGCGACCTCATCGTGAACTCCATTGCCCCTTCAATCTATGGTTACAAAGAGGTGAAGAAGGCCATCGCGCTTCTTCTATTCGGCGGCGTCCCGAAACTGCACCCCGACGGTGTTAGAGTGAGGGGGGATATCCACATACTACTGATCGGTGATCCTGGGACTGCGAAATCTCAGCTCCTGAGGTATGTGGCGTCGATCGCCCCGCGAGGCATATACACGAGTGGGAAAGGGTCCACCGCTGCTGGACTGACGGCGGCGGTCGTGAGAGAGAAAGCGTCGGGCGACTTCTACCTGGAGGCGGGCGCGCTAGTGATAGCAGACGGCGGTATCGCGTGTATCGACGAGTTCGACAAGATGGACCCCAAGGATAGGGTCAGCATTCACGAAGCGATGGAGCAGCAGACCGTTAGCATTGCTAAGGCCGGCATCGTCGCCACCCTTAATGCGCGAGCATCCGTTCTTGCAGCCGCAAATCCCGCCTTTGGCCGCTACTTGCACGGGAGACCGGTGACGGAGAACATAGACCTTCCGCCCACGATTCTCTCACGCTTTGACCTAATTTTCGTGATCACGGATGTACCAAATGCGGAGCGGGATAGAGCTTTGGCGGAGTACGTGCTGGACTTTCACAGGCAGCACTATCCAGAATCTCTCGAGTATGTCCTTCCAAGAGACCTACTAAGGAAGTACATAGCGTACGCGAGGAGGTACGTCAAGCCCAGGCTGACGGATGAGGCGAAATCGAAGGTGATTAGCTTCTACGTGGAGATGCGGTCGAAAAGCCAAGGGGCAGATTCTCCCATTGCGATCACGCCGAGGCAGCTCGAGGCATTGATTAGGCTGGCTGAAGCTCACGCGAAGATGGCTTTGAGCGACGTTGTTACAGAGAAGGATGCGGAAGCAGCTATAGAGCTGATGATGGTGTTCCTGAGGAGTGTCGGATATGATGTGGAAACGAAAACTTTCGACATCGATCTTGTCATGACCGGGCAACCAAAGTCTCAAAGAGATAAGGTTTTGCATGTCATCAAGCTTCTCAGGGAGATGGTCGAGGAGGCGGGAGGAGAGGCTGTAAAGCGCGAAGATTTCATTGCGAGAGCCGTTGAGAAGGGGCTGGAGGAGCAGTTCGTGAGGAAAGTCCTCGAGAGGCTTTACAACAGCGGGGAGATTATAGAGCCAAAGCCAGGCTACATACTGCTCTTGCGCACGGGGTAGATTAATGAGGATTGAGGAGCTCAATTTACCCCCCAGTATCATAGAGGCGCTATCCAAGCAGGGCGTCGTGGAGCTCTTTCCTCCTCAGCAGCTAGCGGTAAGAGCCGGTTTACTTGAAGGTGCGAGCCTTGTTGTCGCCGCTCCTACAGCGTCGGGAAAAACCTTGATAGCCGTGCTGGCGGCTGCAAAGCACTTGACGAGTGAGGCAGGCAAAGTACTTTACCTTACGCCACTCCGCTCGCTCGCTTCCGAGAAGTACGAAGATTTCTCAAGCTTTTTTGAGCCGCTCGGTTTTAAGGTGGCTCTAAGCATCGGCGATTACGACTCTACTGACGAGTGGTTAGGGCGCTACAACGTCATCGTAACGACAAATGAGAAGGCTGACAGTCTGCTGAGGCATCGAGCGCCGTGGCTTAGGGAAGTATCGCTCGTGGTAGCTGATGAAATACACCTGGTCGGGGAAGCGAATCGCGGCCCCACACTCGAGCTTCTTCTTTCCCGCATAAGGAGGGTTGTACCCAACGCGCAATTGCTAGGTTTGAGTGCCACGATAAGAAACGTGGAAGAAATAGCCAATTGGCTGAGCGCAAAGCCTGTGGTATGCGATTGGAGGCCAGTTCCCCTCAAAGAAGGTGTATACTACGACGGTATGATAGAGTTCTCCGATGGGTCGTCGAGGAGCGTTGATTGCAGATTCGAGGAACCACTTCTCGATTTAACTGAAGACACACTCAGAGAAGGGGGACAAGTGTTGATATTCAACTTCAGAAGGCGAGGCGCCGTCAATACGGCTTCCCGACTAGCAGTTCCCGTCGAGAAGTTTCTGAGCAGATCTGAAAGGCAGAGGTTACAAGCGTTGTGCTCCCAGCTCCTCTCACGGGAACGGAATGTAGTGACTGAGAAGCTCGTCTCAGTCATGGCTAGGGGGGTTGCCTTCCATCATGCTGGTTTAAGCCACCCTGTCAGGAAAATGATAGAGGATGCCTTCCGAAGCAATCTTCTGAAGGTCGTTGTAGCTACACCTACGCTTGCAGCCGGCGTCAATCTGCCGGCCAGGCGTGTAATAATAGCGGATAGGCACAGGTACAATGTAGAGCTCGGTGTCTACGAGGAAATCAGCGTGATGGAGTACAAGCAGATGGCTGGGAGAGCTGGTCGGCCAAAATACGACAAGGTCGGCGAGGCAGTACTGATAGCCCGCACTTTAGATGAGGCGGAGTACCTGATGGAAGAGTACGTGAAGGCTCAACCAGAGCGGGTAACGTCTAAACTGTCGTCTGAACGCGCGCTCAGGAGCCAGATCCTAGCGGAAGTGGCCAGCGGTCTGGCGTCAAGCGTGCATGAGTTGAGAAAGACCCTAAGCATTACCCTTTTCGCTGTCCAGGGGGATGTAAACTACCTTCTAAGGCTTGCTGAAAGTGCGCTGAAGGAGCTGAAAAGAGAGGGTTTTGTGGAAGCATCGGACAACAAGCTGGAAGCAACTCCATTAGGGCGTCGTGTGGCCGAGTTATACCTCGATCCTCGCACGGCCAGTCTGGTGATTAAGTACCTCTCAAGTGGCAGGGCTCTATCTGATCTAGCTTACTTGCATCTGCTGGCCCTCACACCCGATATGCCGAAAATGTACCTCAGGAAAGGTGACAGAGAATGGCTTGAAGAGTTTGTAGAGCAGAAAGTATCAGATCTTTTAGTGCCACCACCGGAGGATCCCGATGAGTACGAGATGTTCCTAGCTGAGGTTAAGGTAGCGGCGCTCTTGCTTGAATGGATAGAGGAAAAGCCCGATGACTACCTCTATGATAAGTACGATGTAGGGCCTGGGGACCTCTACGCGATTACACAGACGGCTGAGTGGCTAACTTACGCAGCGTCCGAACTTTCAAAGCTTCTAGGATACATGAATCACTACAAGGAGCTAGCTTTACTCAGGGAGCGGATCAGGCATGGCGTGAAACCAGAGCTTTTGGAGCTTACGAGCATCAAAGGTATTGGACGGGTTAGGGCTCGTGCCCTGTACTCTCGTGGCTACAGGAGCTTGGCCGATATTGCCAGAGCTACGGAGAGCGAACTAGCGGAGGTTCCCGGCATAGGCCCCACTTTAGCGAAGAGGTTGAAAGAGGCCGTGACAAGCGGGAGATTAGTTCTCGAGCAGGATTACGCGGGTCGAGTCGGGCTAGATCAGTACTTTTAAGTTCTGTCTCTGCTCGGTTTGAGATGTGGATAAGCTAAGGGTGGTGGATCTCTTCTGCGGCGCTGGAGGCTTCGCAAGGGGTTTCAAAGACGAGGGATTCGAAATCGCCTTAGGCGTGGACAACGTGGAAGTCGTCGCTAAAACCTTCAAGGCAAACTTTCCGAGTGCTGAGGTCTTAGTCGAAGATGTTGGGAGCCTTAGGAGCGAGGATCTCGCGTCCCTCGTGGGGGACGTTGACGTGGTTATCGGTAGTCCGCCGTGCGAACCTTTCACCGGAGCCAACCCAATGCGTAAGCCTAACCCCATCGATAGGCTATACGAGGATCCTATCGGCAGGCTGGTCCTCCACTTCGTCAGGATAGTGGGCGACTTAAAACCAAGGATTTTCGTGATGGAGAACGTCCCAGCATTGATCGAGGGTCCCCTTCGAGGAGCTCTACGGAAGGAGTTTGCCCGAGTTGGTTACCCAGAGGTTTACTTTAACCTGCTTAAAGCTGAGGATTACGGGACTCCTTCACACAGGCTCAGACTGTTCGTTTCTAACATACGTATTAAGCCGAGCCCGTTACATAAGCGTGTAACAGTAATCGAAGCGATTGGGGACCTCCCCCCGCCGCAGGCCCCGCATAACGTGCAGAATCACGAACTAGTCCCCCTCTCTCCGAGAAAACAGAGGAGGATTGCGAAATTGAAATGGGGCGAAGCGTTAATACGCTACGCAGGTGCAAACGGGAGGATCCTCCTCAATTACGTCCGTTTACACCCGTACCATCTCGCCCCGACAGTAATGGGGTCCTCACGCTTTGTCCATCCCTTCGAGGACAGGCTTTTGACCGTTCGAGAGCAAGCCAGGCTGATGGGTTTCCCGGATGATCACATCTTCCTTGGCAGCCGTGATCTGCAGTTCGATCAGGTGGGTGAAGCGGTCCCTCCACCCTTAAGCAGAGCGATAGCGCGGGAAGTTAAGAAAGCTCTAGAGATGGGAGAGTAAGGCAACTTTAAAGGGAAGCTGATACACAGCTTGCGCGTGGCTGAGCTGTCGGGCGTTGAAGTGCTTCCTGTCCTTCACAACGCCTACTCGCAGCAAAGGGTCGTCGAAGCAGCACGTGTCGTGTACGGGTTGGGGTACCACGTGTTCATCGTCACGAAAGCAAGTGGTAGCGCAGCTCAAGCAGGTGTTCCAGAGGCTCAGAAGCTGGCGTTGAAGATGGGGAGAACCTTCATGTGCCTTCCCGATTTACCCGACGCGATTGAGGTGCTGAAGCCTAATATGGTCCTCTTGTTTGTGCCGAAGAAGTACGCACAGAAGCCCCTTTCGGAAGTCGTTAATACAGCGGCTGGCAGGCTTCTTGCAGTTTTTGGAGGGTCTGACCCCGGTTTATCGAAGAAGGAGCTGGAAATGGGAATTGCTGTGTACCCTGACGGTATTGAGGAAGACGTTGGATCCACGGGAATGGTAGCTATCGCTCTTTATTTGCTCCGCTCGGTATCAAAGCTCCATCATAGGATGATGAGCGAGACTCTACGCCGAATTTAGAGCGAAGCAAGAAAAGCTTCACAACCCTCTGCTACGTTGTTTGCGCATACCCTGCGCCCTCCGTCTTTTCCCTTCGGGTGGAGCTATCAGGGGTTGAGGAACTCAGATCATCCATACGATGGCACTTTCGCAGGATATTAACTAGTACGGATATGCATGCCTCAATGAATCTTTCTTTACTGATTTCCTCATTAACAAGCATGAAATCCGCTAGAGCGATTACCTCACCGATACCGAAGGATAACTCCCTCCTATCCCTTTCAGCGAAATCCTCCCAATGCTTCGGGTCATCACTCCGCCCCCTGCTGGATAGCCGTTGATACCTGGTGATCGGCGAGGAATGAATAGCTACCACGTAGACCCTATCAAAGTGGCGGCGAAAGTACTCCACCTCAGCCAGGCTCCTAACCCCCTCTATCACTACGATCGGTTCGATAGGTACTTGAGCCAAAGTTAACTCCGATACGGCAGCCGGACCCCTCTTCTCCCGCAGCTCCAATGATAGTTGGGCAAGCGTGTCAGCATTAATATCTAACCCTCTGCGAATAGCTTCAGACCTGACAGCATCACCCATGGATACCACAGGGAGACCTAGTTTTGCCGCAGCCTCGGAGAACAGCGTCTTTCCGCTACCTGGCATTCCTGTCACCAGTATTGCGCAGCGCATACGAACTCCTGGCAGTATCATTCATATGCTTTTTAAGAAGTAGTTTTGAAGTCAACTTGTGAAAGTTGCTGTCATTGGCGTCGGCAGATGGGGGGTGAACCACGTCCGCGTTCTAAACGAGATCAAGAAGATGTGTCCGGAGGGGTTAAGCATAGATGAACTCATCGTAGTTGATAAGGATGCCGGGCGGGCAGAGAAGGTTGCCCGCATGTACGGGGCTTCCTGGACGAGTGACCTAGCGGAGCTGCTTAAGATGAAGGTTGACGCCGCCATTGTGGCGGTACCGACAGTGTACCACTACGATGTGGTAATGAAGCTTCTACCGCACATGGATCTACTAGTCGAGAAACCGATTGCGGCCGACCTTAAAGAGGCCGAAGAAATGGGTAAGGTGGCTGAGAGGGAGGGCAGGCTTCTAGCGGTGGGGCACATAGAGCGCTTCAACCCCGTGGTTATGGCACTGAAGGAGCAACTGATGAAGGAGGAAGACGAGATTGTTCACATATCAGCGCAGAGAATCGGCCCTGGTCCACCCAGTGGTTACACGTCGAATTTGGGTGCGGCCCACGATCTTCTCATCCACGATGTCGATGTAGCGTGCTACCTCCTGGGGGCTACGCCCGAGTGGGTTATTGCTAGAGCTTACTGGGACGAGGTTACAGGGTTAGAGGTAGATATTTCGGCGTTCTTCTCGTTCGATAGCGTAAACGTGACCGGCGATTTTAGAGCAAGCTGGAGGAGCGGATCCAACTTCAAGAGGCGTATTTTAAGCGTACAGCTGCGGGACAAGCTCTACGAGGTTGACTACATCCTGCAAACCATGACGATGGAGAAAGGCCTTGTCGAGCACCGCTCCATAGGGGAGTACAGCCATCTTGTCTCGGCCTATACATCGAAGGTTAGAGAAAGTTGGAGTCTTCTAGGCGTAAAGAGAGAACCCCTTCTTTTGGAGGTCATGAACTTCCTACAGTGTGTCTTATGGAGAGAAAAGCCGATCGTTAGCTGGGAGGATGGATACAGGGCGCTAAAGTGCGTGATTGCTGCACTCGAGTCGGCGAGAACGGGGAAGGCCGTGAGAATCGAATAACAGACTTTTTCAGCCACGAAAGTAGTTAGCCAGCTCGTAAAGCTGGATACCTATCCGAAAACCCTTTGCATCAAAGTGGGTTGGAGAGAAATCGACACCTAGCTTTCCAGCAATCTCCGCGATCCTCTCGAGTGAGGGTTCATCCCCTAGGCCCGCCAGCTTAGCTAAACTAGTTGAAGTTGAATACAGGGCAGGCTTGCCTGCCTCTACAGCTATCAGCTTCGCAATACGCAGGCCGGCGCTGCTAAGGTAGCTTCTCTCGCTATAGCGCTCGAGCACGTTCAGAGCGAAGCTCGGGTTCCATAAATCACCCGTCCACAGAGGTCCTCCAATCGTAAGAGGCGAACCGCAATTTGGGCATGAGCGCTCTGGGGGCGAATAACTGGTGAGCGATCTGTAGAAGCATTTGTAGCAATAAATGGCTCCTCCTAACAGATCCAAGAACTTTTTAGCTAAACTTTTACTTCTTTTTACTATGAAAGCTATTCTTAGAGAGTGGTTCGCGAGGAACGCATAGATAGGCTCTGCTGCGAGGCCTAACTTAGCCGCTTCACGTACTACAAAAGCCGCCAGAATACGAGCCCCCACCTCCTTCGAGAACTCGGTTCTCATAGGTGTCGAAAAGTACTTCCTCTTGCATGAGCCTGGCGCAACGCCGAAGAGTGGGGCGAGATCCGTGGCTGTAACCAGTAGGAGGCCATTGTGTTTAAGCGCGAGTAAACCGCTCTCAACAAAAGGTGCCGGTGAACCGAAGGGGTCTATGTCAACAACGTCGAATTTTTCGCTTTTTTCTGCAAATTCAAGTAGTAAAGCCCTAGCTTCTCTGTTAAATACTCTAACCTTATTATCCAGTTTGTTTCGAGTAACATTCTGGACTTCCAGCTCATACGCAAGCGCGCTCTTATCATTTATTAAGACTTCTTCTATCTCTTCAATCTCGGCAGCGTAGCGTAGACCTCGAACGCCCGTAGCGCTTAAGGGTTCACACACCCTGATCTTACTGCGCCCAGAGGCCTTTGCAAACGCGGATACAATGGCCACGCTCAAATCACGTGAAATCCTCATACGGGGGTTATAGAAAACGGGGGCCCAAGCTGGCTCTATCCTGGCTGAGCTACTGGAGTAGTACTCAAGGTCGGGTGCAAGGATTCTGACGAGCCCCTCATCGATTTCGATGAGCCTGATGTTGCCAGTCATAGAGAGAAAGGTTCCCTTAAGCATTCCTCCAGTTCCTCAGCACGGGCTTCCACTACCTGTCTGCCGACCACTCTAACTTTATCCCCTGTGACGAACAGCGCGTAAGATTTGCAAAGCTTTGCCACTTCCAGTGTGAACTGCTCTTCAAACTCTTCCTCTTCGTAGCTTTTCCTTATGACAAGCTTTGTGCTTGCAATCCCCTTTTCTCTTTTTGCTGCTAGCTGAAACGGGGCTCTCTCGATTGCTAGCCCAACAAACCCTGCTGAAAGAAGCTTACCGTGGATCCTCCTTAACGTGGGATCGCGTATCCTGCCAGTGGGGGTCTGCTCAGAAACTCTGCTCTTCTTGAAATGCTCCCTTATTCCGTTCAGCGATAATTGCTCGAAGGCTTCTTCACCAAACACGCGCAGCATCTTTTTTGCCACTTCGACTGTTACATCTGAGCGCCCCGTCTCGTATTCGTAGACCATCCTCCTTGTTACTCCCAGAAGGAGCGAAAGATCGCCTAGCGACATTCCTTGTTCAAGCCTGCGCTTTCTGATGTACTCGCCCCTCACCTTTACGTACACCCCCCCTCGACTGATGTAGACGAATGGCGGCTTAGCATCGCTGGTCAACTTAAGTAGGGTGGGAGCTGTTATCGAAGGAACCCCTTCAAATGTAACAAGTACATCATCGGGAGCCCCCTCCTCGCAAACAAACAGCGGTGTTAAGTCGAGGGGTATCGATATTCTCTTCAAGTCTGTGACGTACTTCTTGATCTCCTCGATCCCCGGTCTCTCTAAAACTTTGATGGCGAAAGCGTTCTCGCCCTTAACCGCGATCATGTCAAATGAGTATGTGCTACCCTCTTCCCCAACGACTTCGAACCCTGAAGCCTTCAGCTTCTCTTCCAGCCCCACAGCTCTGTGCCACTATAATCTGAGGAGGGTTAATGTTTTTAGCGGTAACGTGCTACTACGAACGCGTGCGCAATATCGTAGGGCTCTAAGTGAACAACATCGACGATCTCGAACCCCCTCTCTTCGAGATGGTTGATTTCTCTCTTGTAAGTTTCAGAGGGTTCTTTAGTAACGTCTATGCTCATTGCCTTAATCGCCTGAATAACATAGCCGCCGGGCTTCAGGAAATACTCGGCGTTGTCTGCCACGATTTTACTCTGAAAGGGTTGGGCTATATCGGCATATATCACGTCAACCATCTCAGTCACTATTGAAGCGTACCTGTGCGGGAATCGCGCGTCAGCTAGTATTGGGATTACGTTCCTCCTGTAGGCGGCTACCCGTTCGATGAACTCTCTCATGACTCTGGGGGCGAATTCTACCCCGTAGAGAATTCCCTCCTCTCCAATGATGTCAGAAACGTGGCTGGGGGTTGTACCTGCAGCCGTTCCGAGGTAGAGCACTTTAGTGCCAGCCCTAATCGGTACGAGCTTAATTCCTTTCAGGATCGCGCCGGCAAGCTTGCTCCTGTACGGGTTCCACACGCGGAATTCGCGTCCACCGATTTTCACAAGCTGCTCACCGTATACTCTGACACCTGGCGCTAAGTTTACTGTCGCAAGCTTGCTTGAACCATCCTCAAACTCAACCCAGTAAACTTGCTCAACGCTTTCGTGAGCTCTGTAACCGACCGTAGCTACCATATCACCACCTCACTTTCTCCTCCGTTCACCAGGCTTTTTCTCTTTTCGCGCCTCCTTCGGCGGTGCTACTCGCTTAGGCGGTTTAGCGTAGAGTGTCTTTATCTCTTGTATCCTTTTTTCCAACTGATCCCTCAACTCGTCAGCTTTGTACTCACCAGTGAAAGCATCGATTCTCGCAGCTATAGCTAGCTTTGCGGCGAGCGCCCGCGCTATCTTACCCCTCTGCCACTTCGGGGATCTGTGGATTGACGGGTATTGGAAAATCACGCCGTGCTTCGGTGGTTTACCACCGGTCCTTAAAGCGCGGAAGAGGGCTTTTTCAGCACCCAGAACTTGGATCGTGCTGGCGGGTAACGTAGCTAACTTCTGTAGTCCACCCGCGAGCGCGATGAGGCGGGCCCCAAGCAACGAGCCCACCAACCCGCGGATGTTTGGTGCGACTTCCATCATGGCCTCATCAATGTATTTCTCGAGTTTCCTCCTTATTTCGAACAGCTCGAGAGTCACATCGGACAATAGCCTTATGGCGTTAAGATCGAAATCGGTTAGGTCGGCTCCCATGCTGGCCCTGGCCGAGTCAATCACCTTTTTAGCGACATCCTGCTTGAAACCTAGTTTTACTAGATCCTCGTATCTCATTCTCTCTCTGCTACCAATCCTCGATACGAGCTTCACGTAGTCTTCATGCTCCTCCAGCAGCTCATCAAGCTCGGGGAAGTGTAGACCGTACCACTCTCTTACTCGTGAGGCAAAGAGGTTTAGGGTCTTATTGATGTCGTCGAGAGCCGAG
Organism: Thermofilaceae archaeon; assembly: GCA_038731975.1. Classification (NCBI taxonomy): domain Archaea; kingdom Thermoproteati; phylum Thermoproteota; class Thermoprotei; order Thermofilales; family Thermofilaceae; species Thermofilaceae archaeon. Next base: position 188,523 of record JAVYQJ010000001.1, read on the forward strand.
ATGGCCTGCGCTATGAAGAGGTCCCTCTTCTCTGCGGCCTTCTTAACCTTCCTTCGTGTTAAAGCGATAGAGACCTTATACACCAGCTCGCTGTACGTAGCCTTGTCTAAACGAAACTCCGTAAGGTACTCTGTAAGACGTTCCCTAAATCTCCTGGTAACTGCATTGTTTGGTTCCACTCTCACGGTGGCTTTCAACACCTCGCTCAGCCTTTGAGCTTGATCAGGGTCTTCTACAACAAGCTCGCTCACCCCCAGTTCACCAGTCCTCTTTAGCAGTGCCTCGAGCGTCGGTGGGATACCACCTTCTTCGATTGCGAGGAGCTCTTCTGCTGCAGCGTCAGGATCTTCCGGGAGCCTCTCGAAGGTTAGAACTTTTCCACTTTCATCCAGTAAAGCAAAGACAGCAGGGGTGCAAACGAGGTAGCCTCGCATCACCTATCGCCTGCGCTAGTGTGCCAGCCTATGTTTTTAAACTTGCTTTTTAGCCGATCTTCCCCAGCTGCTGAATCCTTAATAAGGTAGTATCGTGAAGCCACTTCGGTATGTTCCGAAGCGCTGTGGTAAAACTGGGGGGTCACGTCCTCTTCGATGGAGCGGAGCTTAACCTAGAGTACCTTCGCGGCCTTAAGGAAGCTCTGAATGGGGCTCTTCAGCTCTACGATTGTATAGCCGTTACTGTTGGCGGCGGTGAAATCGCCCGCAAGTACATTGGCTGGGGTCGAAGCCTAGGGTTGAACGAGTCAACCCTCGATGTCATTGGACTCAGATTGGCAGCGGTCAATGCTGCGTTATTATGGGCCTACTTTCATAACGTCGCGCCCCCTCAAATACCCTCCTCCCTGCACGAAGCTGTGGCAGCGCTACCAGTTTGGAAGGTGATTTTTGTCGGTGGGCTCCAGCCAGCACAGTCAACAACGACAGTAGCTGCTCTCCTAGCTGAGGCTTTAAACGCGGAGAAGCTAGTTATTGCTACCGACGTGGACGGTGTATACGACGATGACCCTAAGAGGAACCCCCATGCGAGAAGGTTCGACGAGGTTGCTGTGAGCGACATCGAGAGGATTTTTACCGGGAATCTCGTGGCCGGCGGGTATCGTCTCCTAGACCCTATGACTCTCTCGATCATAAGGAGAAGCAAAGTTAACACTTTTGTTATATCAGGTAAACCTCCAAGCAATATCTTACGTGCATTAAGGGGAGAACGTATTGGCACCAGAATAATTCCATATTGAGGACTAGATTTAAAGGCGTCTTTACTCCGCCTTCTTACCGACATTACGGCTCGCTTTCATGCTCCCGCGTTTCGACCATCATCCTACAAACATGGGTTAATCTTCAGCATTATTTTTCCTTGATTTGGAGACGGCTACGTGAGAATGGTGCGGCCGCCGGGATTTGAACCCGGGTCGTCCGTGCGGCTGATGCCGCGCTCCGGCGCGGAGGGCCGGCGCCCTAGTCCAGACTAGGCGACGGCCGCTCATATCAGGGTACCGTCTAGAGCTTAAATGGGTTACTATGCAGGGGGCTCTCTATGGTTTCTATACACGCGAGCTTTTTAAAGAGCTGTGCAGGAGCATTCCGAATGCGGAGAGTTCACTTGTACAGACCCCCCACGGGAGTTGCGGTGCTTGAGGTTGGTAAAGATCGAGCTGTCACGATGATAGACCTATTTATAGCTGGCATAAAAGTCATCGATCATGCTAAAGCTTATAAGAAATATGAAAGGCAGTTTCAAGTTATAAGTAATACACTTAAAATGTTAGGTTTCAATCCTGAAAAATTCTATGAAGAAAGATTGCTCCTCAAATTTAAGGGAAGGACAATCCTATGTTCCTTGTACAGTAGTGGATCACCACAAATCGTAAAGTATGCAGCATTAGCGACATTCTCGCCTGGCGCGTTATCAAGAGTGGTGCGGAGAATCGAGAGCTGTGGATGGAAAAGGAAAGTGATGCTCGAGCTTAAGTCAAGGAAAACAGCCCGCACGTAGTTGGTCCCAACTTTTGTCCTTGGAAGATCATGGAGCCAACCGCGCTTTAGGGCGGCAGCTTACTCGCCCACTTCCCGACGCCTTTGGGGGGCTGCCTCACGATAGTACTTCAGTTGAAGGGAGGCTGGCCCGAAAGCCTGCATAGCCCCAGTCGTCGAGCGAGCCGGGATGCGGAGCACTTTACTATTTCTTCACCTTTTATTCCCCTTTCCTAGATTGGCTCTTTAGCATGTGTGCAGCATTGATTCGCTCCGCCGTTATACTGACTGAGCTACCACGCCGTATCCTTTCACAATTTCTATCGTTTCGAATCCGGCCGCTCTTAATCTACGTACAACACCCGCTTGTATGTTCAACCCCCGATGCTTTCCCGGCCAACCTGTGTAGTGGAAGACTCTAGCCCCTTTTTTCAGCACTCGGCGCAATCTTCTGTAGAATTCGAGGCTGTAAAGTTCTCCGGCGAGAGAGAACCGTGGTGGATCGTGGACGGCGGCGTCGAAAAAGTTCTCAGGTAGCTCTTCAAGGACCTCGAAAGCGTCTCCGAGAATTATCGTTATGCTGGGGCTAGCAAGTAGGTGGCTCCAGGGGTTAAATTCTGCAATCTGAAGCACAGCAGGGTCCTTCTCAATCGTGACAACGGTTGCGCCGCGAAGCGCCGCGTGGGACGCGGTGTACCCTAAGCCCGTGCAAATATCGAGAACGACGCTTCCGCTTCGCACTCTCAACTTGTCGACCTTGCGCTTTGCATCACTCCACGGATCGGTATTCTCAATGTTATGCATGTGTATCCCAGATATTTCGAGCGTGGGCGCTTTACCTTCACCCACATTTCTGAGTTTGTAGTAACGCCCCTCGTGGAAGAATGCGACCTTCTCAAGGCCCTCCTTCGACAGGAAGAACACGTGTGTTGCATCCCCCGCGGCGGCCGCTTTTTCCATCTCCTCGAGAGGTACCGAGAAAGAGCCCAGCCTCACTTCGTCCCCCTCGATCGCGGCTTCGATTAAACTTTTACCAAGGTTGACGCTCTGGGTGAGACGCCTCTCTCCTCTTCTAAGAAGTATCCCCTTGATCTCTTCTAAGCTTAACGCGTATCCGAGCCTAGGACAGTAAACAAAGCAGTTCAGCGGCATTCAGGATAGCTCCCTTACTAGCTCTTCAGCAAGCTTTCGAGCTCTACTCAGCTTCTCCTCCAAAGCCTTCTTCGCAGCCTCTAAGCTTCTCACGGTAGATTCAAGCTCGGCTACTCGACGCTCGAGTTCTGGGCTAGTCTTTGATAGATGGCTGGGTATTTCGAGTTTTACACCGTCCCGCAGGAACTTCTGGTAGGTTTCCTCAATGAGCTTAGCAGCCTCCGTTTTCCCGGTTAGGTGCCTCCGAATCGTAGCTTCGCTTCGACCTAAATCCTCAGCGATCTGCTCCACAGTCATGCCAGCCCTAGATCTTGCCAGAGCTCCCGCGGCTACCGCGAGGCTATCGATCCAAGTCAACCTCTCCGTGCTTTCCCTGATCTTTTGTAGCACATCCTCGCGAAGGAGCGTGGCCACGATCAGCGCAGTCTCTAGCTTGTGTATGTCCGTACGCGACACCGGTTTAAGAGGGATTTCCTCGCTCATTCTCCCTCCACCTCGAAGGTGCGACCCCTCCATTTAAGCACTTTATTAGGATAGACTATGATGCCCTTATCGGTTATTTCGAACATATGGCGGCGCATGCTGTGCGAGGTGCCCCTCATCTTCCAAACAATCAAGCTCCTTTTCAATTCCCCGTCTACTTCGTCGAGATCGAGGCGTACGATACCGTCGGCGGCGTGCTCCACGCCGGGGCCACCGAACCCCCTCTCCCCAACGCTGACCTGAGACACTAAAATAGACGTACAACCGAGACCCGACAAGACCCTCTTCAAGGTCATTACGACAGAGCGTGCTACAGCGGGCTTCGTCAGGTAGAGTGTTGTGACGGAGTCTATGACTACCCGCTGCGCTTTGAGATCCTTGATAGCGTCTCTAACTACATCAATGAAGGAGGGGATGTCGTCTACGCTCTTCACTACATACTTCTCACGCTTGGCGTACTCGCCTACGCCCCCCGTGAACGCATCGACGATAGCGAAGAGCCCCTCCGCCTCGTACTTGCGCACGTCCCAGCCGAAATTCATCATGTTCGCGATTATCTGCGCAGGATGCTCTTCAAGCGCTACTAATACACCAGGCTCCCCCTTCGTTAAACCATAGTAGAGGAACTGCTGGCCGAAAATGCTTTTTCCCGTTCCCGGCCCCCCAGAGAGCAGAACAACATTGCGAAAGGGTATTCCGCCGTTTAGAATCTCGTCTAAGCCCGGGATACCCGATTCAACTCTCCGGATTCGCCTCTCCGGTTTAGGGGTCTCCTCCTCGAACGCCATCTGGTCAAAGAGAAGGATGCTCTTTTTATCCCTACCTTTAAGGTGAGATGAAGTGTGAGGTTTGGGCTCATGGGCAAGCAGGCACAAGATATTTTAGAACGAATGCAACGAGCGTACGTATGTCGCTGGGAACGAGCGAGTACCTCAATACGATTGAAGCTATGAGGAGGACGTTTAAGGTCGCGACATCAACTAACGATTGGCTAGGATTACCGATCACGATATTTAAAGTGGGCGGTAAGGAGGAGCCGGCTGTACTGGTAACAGCGGGTGCCTCGGGTGTGGAAGTCGCTGGCGTTTATGCTGCTCTAGAGCTTCTAGTCCAGGTCGACATAGAGAGGACGACTTACATTCTACCTTCGCGGGATCCAACTGGTCTGCACGAAGCCTCTTTTATTTTAAGCAGAATGCTCGGAGACCAGGTTGAGGTTCGATCGCTTGACGACATCAGGAGGATTCTGAAAGACAGCGGAGTGGAAACATTGATAGATGATGGCGAGCTCTTCCTGGCTCTTACAAAGGGGGTTGGAATCGCTGTGGGATCGCAAATGGATGCCTATGAGGTACTAAACTGCCTCCGGTCGAGGATTCGCAAGGAAGGATTAAGCGATGCGCTGGAGGGCTACAGGATACTCATAGCCTCGCAGCTGCCTCAGGTTGAGGGGGTTGGCAGCCTTAACCGCTTCTTGACTGTGGTAGTTCAGAACGGCGAAGTTTTGACGTACGATGACTTAGATCGTGCCGAAATCCCCGAAGTCGCTCTCCTTCGAGAGTTTATCGAGAAGCAGGAGCTGGGCTTGGTCATTGACCTTCACGAAACGAAATGCCCCGGCTTCTACGCAATTACGAGCGATCCCCCCTCAAGCGCTGAAAGCACAATCCTCTACCTAGTCCTAGATCAGGTCGTCAGAAGAGGGGTGAGCGTCGCTGATCCGGAGCTAATCAAGAGGCAAGGGTTGAGCAGCGTTAGTGAGGGTGTCGGGTACGGAAAGGGTGTGTGTGGCCTCGTGGATTTCGCAGCTCCGAAGTCGTACGCGCTTGCTCTTGCAGCCCCGTTCCACGCGCCGCTAGATGAACGAATTAGCGCACTCATGGTCGCAACACTTTCAGCGTTGAACGCATTCATCGTGACATCTCTGTGAACGATCCATGCGCTACGTTTTTATCCGCGCTGCAGATCCATTTCTAAGGAGCGATGAAGAAATCGCATTACGGCCTGATCCTGATGAAGCGAGCAGCCACGGAGCTCCGCATGTGTCCTTGCGCTCTTAGAACAAGTTTATGAATGGAGGGCTGAAAGGCGCCCAATGACTAAATGGGTTCTCCAGTGCACGGTATGCGGCGAGAAGAGAGTGCTTGACGTGGGGTTCGATCTGAGCGAGTTTAAACAGCTTCACGTGTATTGCAAAAACTGTAAAGCCACGAGGCCCCATCTTATACTCGGAGTGAGCGAGGAAACGATCAGTCTCTAAGATAGCGATCAATGAACTCTTCTAGTTCCATTTCGAATGAAAGTTCATGAACAGCATTATCTATAAGCTCGTTTACTCTTGCTAATAATTCACGTAGCTCCCTTAGTTTCTTTAGGATCTGTGTACTCTTTTCGCCCTCGGCCGAACTCATTTGGCTCAGCAGTTTTTTCCTCTCCTCTTCTAGTCTGTGCGTGTATGGTTCTAGCTCTTCTACAAGTCTCTTAATTTCAGAAACGATCTTCTGCCTTCTTTGCTCGAGGGCGGCTCTAAAGCGCTGATAGGTTGCCTTAGTGAGTTCACCGGAGATGAAGGCTTCATCGAGCTCAAGCAGGCGTTCCCTCACGCTGCGTAGTTCGGATACCATTGTCTGAAGCTTGTCTAATTCTCTATCAATGACTTTAGCCTCCACCTTAACGTCCGTCTTCAGCGTAATCCTGCCGTCAGGGCCTATCACGGCGATGCTTGGGTCAAGGACAAGCAGACCTCCGTTCAACAGTCTGACCACTATCTTCGTAGCTTTCCCCCTCTTCTTCTCAACATAGATCCTCTTAAGGTAGCCAATGTATTCTCCATTCAAGCTATAGACCTTCGCGCCTAGAAGCTTCCTGAAAGCTTCCTTGCTCGATACATCAGCGAGGCTTTTAAGCGGGAGCATACACTTCTGGAACCTCTTCCAAGGCATAATAGGGTGAGCCGGTTGCCAACTAGAGAGTTCAGCAGCAAAATGCTAGTATGACGCTGGTGATATCAGCCGCTGGAAGCTTATACTTGGGTATCGTTGACACATTACTGCTTCACCCCGAGCAAAAGTACGATCTAAGCCTTGCACTGCTGCTTATGTTTCTCCTCTTCTTATTATAAAACAAGTATCTGCAACCCACTGGGTATATCCACTACCCTGATAAATACGAATCGAGCTATCCAATGCAGTCCTAGCAGCGCAACCCATATAAGTTCTCAGATTCACCCTGATATGAGCGGCCGTCGCCTAGTCTGGTCCAGGGCGCCGGCCCCCCGCGCCGGAGCGCGGCATCAGCCGCACGGACGACCCGGGTTCAAATCCCGGCGGCCGCACCAAGCATTCACTAATAAGGGCCCGCTCCGATCCTAGTACACTTCTATATGATGTGAAGGTTTCTAAGATATTCGTTAAATCTAACTAATGTATAAGAACTGAAATTAGATTCAGCTTTTATTACTAAAGTTTTTCCTTAAGTAGTTGACAGCATCCCATATCCTCGAAGGAGATCTCCCGGTTATTTTGGCTAGCTTGTAATACGTAACTTGGCCTCTAGCCGCTAAGTAGATGGCTGCGATGGCTATCAAGTAGGGGTCCCTACCCCCTAGATACTTCGCCTTCAACAGCACTTCCTCTGCGTGTTTAACAAGGTTTTCATCGAGATTGAGTTTTCTAGCGTAAATTCTAACGCTTGATAGGGGGGACAGTCGATCGAGGTGGCGGCTAACTCTTAGGAGCCCCTTCACAGCTTGTTTATAACTCACGTTGATACCGTGGGCTACTAACCAACAGCAGATCCTCCTCAAAGGTACGTGCTCCCCCTTCCTCCTTAAAGCCGCGTATATGGCTATGGCTAGGGCTGCCCCCTCCACCACTCTCTCGGACTTCACGATCCGGTACAGCTGCAGGCACTCGTCGAAGTCGACGCCGAACCGCTCGGCAGCCTCAACGAGAACCCACGTCGCATTGGGCCAGTAGCAGCCCTCCTCGATAAGCTGGCCTAGCACGAGCCCGCAGCTCCCGCAGACTAGAAACTCAGTCGTCTCAACCGCTCGCCCCCCGCACTCCGGGCACGTAAACATGGTGGTAGCAGACGGTCAAGCCCCTTAACGCATGCTGTCAATTTTGGGGGAGGGGGTACGAACGAAAAGCTCAAAACTTGGATGTCGAGAGAAGTGTGAAAGCGGGGCACGCTCAGACCGCCCGCTCAGAGAGCGCATGGAGGGCCGACGTTGTACCGTCGAAGCTGTGAACCTGCGTGTTAACGGGCGGCTACAGTGCCCCGCTGCTCAGGTCTGTAAACCGTTTTCTCGATCTTCGGGATTGTTGCTAACAGAGATGATCAAATACTGGTTGCGGACGGCAGCAAACCGTATAAAAGCATAGCAAAATCAGGCTTCAGTAGGGTGAATAGGTGTGGTTGGTGTGCCAGTCAACGCCAAGTACGTGATTCACGCGAAGATCGAGGTGGAGGGTCTAGTCGATAAATCAGACATCATAGGGGCTCTATTTGGACAGACGGAGGGTTTGCTAGGCTCGGACTTGGATTTGAGGGAATTGCAGAACAACGGTCGAATAGGTAGGATAGAAGTGATATCTAGCAAAGCCGATAACAAGATAAGAGGTGTAGTGAAGGTACCGTCTAACTTGAGCAAAATTGAGACTGCTCTTATAGCAGCTGCACTTGAAACTGTCGATCGAGTGGGACCCTATGCAGCTAAGGTTGAGGTTACTAGAATCGAGGATGTTCGTGCTGAGAAGCGCAAGCGCATAGTTGAGAGGGCGAAGGAGCTTTTACGGATGATGGAGGAAGAAGCCCCTGAAAGTAGGGAGCTTATCGAGGAGATTGCGGAATCGTTAAAAATCGCAGAGATAGTGCACTACGGGCCGGAGGGGCTTCCCGCAGGCCCCGAAATTGATACTTCGGACACTGTCATAGTTGTAGAGGGTAGGGCTGATGTCATAAATCTACTCAAACACGGGTATAAAAACGTCATAGCTCTGGGCGGCGCCGCAGTACCTAAAACCATCGCGGAGCTCGCGAAAAAGAAGAAGCTGATCCTATTTGTGGATGGAGATAGAGGCGGTGAGCTGATCGCGCGCAACGTTATCAGCATGATAAATGTGGAAGCAATTGCCCGCGCGCCGCCAGGAAGAGAGGTGGAGGAATTAACAGGAAAAGAGATAGCCAAAGCCTTAAAGAATAAGATGAGTGTTAAAGAGTTTCTCGAATCGATAAAGCCGGTTGAAAAAACGGAGGAGGTAAGCTCAGCTAAGGTTGAGCAAGCCTTTGTGCAGCCACGAGAAGTTGAGGGATTCCAACTTCCCGAACGCGTGGTAAGTGAAGCGAAAGAGCTTCGGGGTACACTTGAAGCCATACTTTACGATTCCGAATGGAGGTTCATTAAACGGGTCCCGGTCAGAGACCTAGTGAAGGAGATTGGAGAAACAGAAAATGCATCCTACGTTGTTTTCGACGGTATAATCACACAGCGCCTAGTGGATACGTCAGCGGCTAAGGGGGTAAAAGCTCTCATAGGTGCACGGATAGGGGATGTTCTAAGAATTCCGGATGGGCTTATTCTAAAAACTTTAGATGATATCATTAAATCACAATAACTATTATTTTACTTTAGCTCTAAAAATGTAATTTTAAAGGTTATGATTACGTCACATTCCTCAACTGGGATGCACACTTCTTCGGTCTTGAACTAGATGGAGTTCGGAACGCTGGGCATCAGATGAGGTGCATCTCTTCACCTTTCAGTGCAGGTCAGGTTCTTCATCTGCCGTACTTATGGGCGCAGCAACTGCTAAAAGCTTATCGTAATAGTTGTGAAGCAAACAATATAATGCCCCGCTTAGAGCCCTTCAGAGGGGCCCGTGGTCTAGCGGCTAGGATGCCCGCCTGACGAGCCCACGCGGCTTAGAGCGCGGGAGGTCCCGGGTTCAAATCCCGGCGGGCCCACCATGTGGTACTTTATCGTTAGTGTATAAGCCGCGTAGGGGGTGCGCCCCGCTATTGTACGCTCGTAGCGCCTTTCTCGAAGGTAACTGGAATAGGAGAATCGGACGGTGAAAAGGCATCAGAGCGTGTTGTACTTGGTGCAACTTAGATGCTGAGTATCGAATGAGAAATATGGATGTATGCTCCGGCTATACGCTCCGACTCTTGCGAAAAGCTAAAAAAGTCTGCTTGCGTGCACTCGCTGCATGTCAGCTAGTGCACTTAGAACGCTGGACGGGAAGAAGATACTGGTGTTTGGTAAGTGGGACTTAGAGGAGGTGAAGGTCAGGGATAAAAGCCTAGAGCCCTATGTGTGCCTTAAGCCAGTACTTGCTCCTCATTCAGGTGGGTTGCATGCCAAGAAACGCTTCGCTAAGGCCAATGTATCAATAGTTGAACGCTTGATCAACATGGTCATGAGGCCGGGAAGGAACGCTGGAAAGAAGTTTCTGGCTACTAACATCGTTAAGAAGGCTCTGGAGATCGTAGAGGTGAAGACAGGCCAGAATCCGATCCAAGTTCTCGTATGGGCGATAGAGAACGCGGCCCCCAGGGAGGAGACGACTCGAGTCGTTTACGGCGGAATCCTATACCATGTATCCGTGGACGTTTCGCCCCAGAGGCGCGTAGATCTAGCACTCCGCCACATCTGCGAGGGAGCTAGGCTCGCAGCCTTTAACAACCCTAAGCCTATAGAGGAGTGTCTCGCCGATGAGATTATCGCGGCCGCCTACGGCGAGGCCGGCAGCTACGCATTAAGGAGGAAAGAGGAGATAGAAAGAATAGCTCTGGCGGCCAGGTAGGAGAACTACCCTTTCACTACAGCTATCGGTACCAGCCGAACAACTTTCTTCGCCATCCCAGCTCTATCAGCCACGTCAGCAACCCTGTCCACGTCTTTGTACGCGTCGGGCGCCTCCTCCGCTACGACGGCCATGCTGGCTGCGCGAACAACGATGCCCCTGTTCTCTAGACGATCCTTTATCTCGCTACCCCTATACCTTCGTTTAGCCTCCTCACGGCTGAGCACTCGTCCAGCTCCGTGGGGCGCCGACCCGAAGGTTATCTCCATTGCCTTCTGTGTGCCAACTAAGATGTAAGATGCCGTACCCATTGAGCCGGGTATTAGGACTGGTTGCCCAATGCTTTGATACTTGCGCGGGACCAGTGGGTGTCCAGGCGGGAAAGCTCTAGTAGCACCCTTCCTATGCACGTAAACCTTCCTTCTCGCACCATCTACAACGTGCTCCTCCAGCTTAGCGATGTTGTGCGCAACATCGTACACTATGTGGAGATCAAGCTCGTCTGCAGATTTCCTGAAAACTTGAGAGAAGACTTCTCTCACCCAGTGCGTGATTAACTGCCTGTTAGCCCAAGCGAAGTTGGCTGCCGCTTTCATAGCGGCAAAGTAATCCTCCGCCTCCCTACTGGTCGCGGGCACGGAAACGAGCTCACGATCGGGGAGAGGCATGTTGTACCTCCTGACGGCTACTTCCATCACTCTAAGGTAATCGCTGCAAACTTGGTGGCCGAGCCCCCTGGACCCTGTGTGAATCATGACTGTGACCTGTCCGACTTCCTCGATACCCATCGTAGCCGCGGCTTTCGGGTCGTAGATCTTATCGACGACCTGGATCTCCAAGAAGTGGTTACCACTACCCAAAGTCCCAAGCTGCTCCCTACCCCTCTCTTTCGCAACGTCAGACACCTTTGAGGGGTCAGCCCCCTCCATAGCCCCCCTCTCTTCGATGTACTCCGGATCCTCAGACCAGCCATACCCCTTACTCACAGCCCAGAGAACTCCGTCCGCGAGTACTCTATCCAGCTCCACCTTACTAAGGCTCACGCGGCCTCTACTACCTAGGCCTGAAGGGATATACCTGAAGAGCAAGTCGGAGAGCTCCCGAAGCTTGTCTTTCACATCTTCGTAGCGGAGGTTCGTCCTAAGGATCCTGACGCCGCAGTTAATGTCGTATCCAACGCCGCCTGGGCTCAGTACCCCTTCGTTGTAATCAAAAGCGGCTACCCCTCCGATGGGGAAGCCGTACCCCTGGTGCCCGTCGGGCAGAACGATGGAGTACTTATAAATGCCAGGAAGGATGGCGACATTGGCAGCCTGCTCTAGTGTCAGATCCGTCTGCATCTTCTGCAGCAGGTACTCGTCGGCGAAGATGCGAGCTGGTACTCTCATCCCACGCTTGTAGGTTTGAGGTATCTCCCAGACAACATCCTCGATTTTCTTAAGGGTGACCATCATTCCATTCTATGGATCATACCATAAAAAGCTTTTTATCCTTTTAACATATGTGTAATTGTGAAAGCATACATAATCAGGAGGGTAACCCCGGAGGAGCTCCTGAGTAGAGTGGTCGAGCTTGAAGTTCACGGCAAGCACGATGATCTAAAACGGCTGCTAGGCGAGCATTTGATGTACTACGAAGAAGAAGGCGAACTATGGTATACTGAGGAAGAGGAGGTTCCGGTCCAAGTTGCTCGTCGTATGCTTTCGGATCGGATGTGTGAGCTACTAGCCCTCTTGAGGCAGGGAAGGGAGTTAAGTGTAAGCGAGATAGCTAGAATGCTTGGGCGCTCACCCTCCAACGTCTACGCGGACCTGAAGTTCCTGCAGCGCTATGGGGCAGTGCGCTTCGAGAAGCACGGTAGGCACACAATACCTCGCTTGCTGTTGGAGGAGATTCTCTTCGTGCTATAGACCACTAAATGTCAACTACGAAGCGCAGCGTGGTACGCTCAGGTGCTTGAATGATCTCCATGGAGTGATACGTCATGGCCTTGACGAGCGTCCTGGATTCGTGTCGCTCTGGGTCGTACTCCTCCCCCCAAGCCTTCGCGCGTAACTGGAACGTCCCGTCCTGGTCTCTGCTGATCTCAAGGACTTTGAATTTAGATAGCAGCAGTTGTCTTGTATCGAAGACGATTATCAGCTGCTCGACCCAGTCGTAGAGAAGAGCCTCTAAGTCGACCCCTCTGGCTGTGATTGTTACTTCTACCTCTGGTTGGACTTTCGTGGTGTCTGTCATCACTTCGAATACGCCCAGGGCAGCGTACTCAAAAGCCTCCTCTAGCGTGTCGCCCCAGGCTTCGATCAGCACGTCAGCTGTATGTGGTAAATGTGCGAAACCGCCTGCCACGGTAGCTGTTTTAGAGTATGGCTTAAAAGTCATGCTAGGAGTCCTGGATGATGAATGGCGGAAGCGCTGTCGACTTTATAACGTTCATAGCGGTGCTGATGCTCCTATCCTACATCTCCAGAGAGCTTGAGGTTTACCGTATATCGAGCGAGATCGAGCTCCACTTGAGGCTTTTCAAGGCGTCTCGAGATAAGGCTGCCTCCTCCGTGGTCAGGAAGCTTGGGGAGCTGGTATCGAAGATGAAGTTGCGCGTAAACTTAAGCGAGCTGGAGTCAAAGGTGAACGAATTGATTGAGCTGGTCGTTATACCGGTTGAGAGCATGGACCCCTTCGCCGTGGTGAAGAAGGTCAAGTACATGATGCTAAACGTGGATAAGTCCCTCGAAGGTGAGATAAGGAGGATTGCGCCAAACGCCGAGAAGAGCGATGTAGACACTCTCGCTTCACTGGTGCACGTCGCCAGAAGCTTGAATTTCCTTTACAAGGCTCTCAACCACGACTATACATTAGCTAGGAGGTTCAAGAGCTACTGGCTGCTTCTTCAGCTCCAAGCCCTGCTGCCATTCATAGCCGAAACCGTGAAGTCTTACGAGGGTGCACTCGAAGCCCTGCTGAGGCAGGTTCCTATAGGCGATTCCGCCGGCCCTCTCGTCCTATCCACCTTAGCCAGAGAGCTTAAGGCCGAGTACGTTGACATAGGAGTCCCCGATACGAGGGTCTATCTAGCAGATCTTGAAGGTAGACGGATCATCTTGATCAAAGCGGAAGGTCCAGGCAGCAACGTGGGGAGGGTCGATGAGGCCCTCAGACGGGCGTTAATCATGTGGGGTGACAGTGTATCTTTTGTCGTGACGATCGACGCTATGGTGAAGCTGGAAGGTGAGGTTAGTGGATCCATAGTTGAAGGTTTCGGGGTCGCTGTCGGTGGTACGGGAGCTGAAAAGTACGAGATCGAGGAGGTTCTCGCGGAGTACGGGTTAAAGGCTTACGCGCTGCTGATCAAGATGTCGGCCGAAGAAGCCATGATGCCCATGAGCAAGGATCTATATGACGCATGCCTTAAGGCTAAAGATCGCGTCAAAGCGCTACTACTTGAGCATGTCCAGCCGAGGGAGACCGCAGTTGTAGTGGGGGTCGGCAACACACTGGGGGTGGGTAACTGAAAGAGGATGTTACGCGCGGAGCAGTTCTAGCACTCGTGTCGTATTGATGTTCCTCCCGTGCTGTACGATCACGGTGTCCTCGAACTGGGAGACCATTCCCCGCCTTGCCTCAACGAGTACGGGGTAACGGTAGACACGGCGTCGTTCGACGAGTCTTACCAGACCCTCAAGCCCCTGTTGACCATCTTCCGCGTACACCCATCTCTCAGAGAAAGGCAGATTCTTGTACTTGGACCACAATTTTCTCAATTGTTGGTCGAGCCAGGGTTCGCCGAGACTCTTGTTGCTCACCAGCCGATAGATCGTCCCTTGTTCCTCTTCCACAACAAAACCGGCTCCATCGGTTACGAAGGGTTCGATCGCGTAGATCTCCCCGATAGAGACCTTCCCGCACGGGTCGGAACGTACGTTTGGCACATGCTTCCCGGCGTGGAGCACGTACCGTTGCATTGAGTGTCCAGAGAGGTTTGAGATCGGCTTTAGGCCCCGCGCTTTGATAGTCGACTCAACGATGTACCCTATCTCGCATAGATCAGTGGATGGTTTCAAAGCGTTAAGCGCTGCCCGCAGCGCCTGGATTGCGGCGTCAACGAGAGGCTCGTACCGGTGGTCCAGCGCGATTGTTACTGCGGCATCGGCAATGCACCCGTCAACGTGAGCGCCGAGATCGACCTTCACCACTCCTTTCTCCGGGATAACGGTCCTATCCCTCACGCCAGGAGAGTAGTGTGCTGCCACCTCATTGATCGAGAGGTTCGCCGGGAAGGCCGGCTGCGCCCCCCTTCGCACTATCTCAGCTTCAAGTCTCTCGGCTAGCTCCAGCAGACTGACACCTTCCTTAACCATGTCGAAAGCCTTTGAAAGAGCCTCTCTGACGGCTTCTCCAGCCGCGAGCCACTTCTCTAACTCCTCCATCTCTCCTTCTCCTGCTGGTGCTCTTTCACGTGCTGATAAGAGCTTAACTTCGTGGAAAACGATTAAAACGAGTTTGATATGCGTTTGGTAATGGCAGAGCGTGGTGCAAGCGCGTTGCTAGACTCCGTAGAGCGGGCCCGAAGTGTGCTGGAAGCAGAGGATAAAGCTCGAGAGAAGCTGCTAACGCTTACGCGCGAAATCGTCAGGCTTTCGCGCCAGACTATATTCAAGCTTCACGACGGGGATCTCGCTGCAGCCGAAAGCCTCCTGAAGCATCTACGCGCTATAGTGGAAGAGCTTCTAGCTTTTAAGGAGTTGAGTCCACGGCTGTACTACAGTGGGTCCGTAACGGCTGCTCTGGCTGAGTATGTGGAGGCCAACGCGCTTTACAGCTACCTTAAGGGGGAGGAATTGAAGGGGTATGAGGCTCTACGCGTTGAACCAGTTCACTTCCTACTGGGTTTGGCGGACTTCACAGGAGAGCTGAGGAGGCTGCTGTTGAGACATCTCAGCAGCGGCGACTACGCGTCCGCCGCGCGGGAGCTCAAACTCATGGAGGAAATCTACAGAGCGCTGGTTTCAATCGCCGTCCCCGAGGCCCTCGTCCCAGGGTTAAGGCGCAAGATAGACGTGCTCAGAGCGTTGATAGAGAGCTCGGTCCGGGACTTCCACTACTCCGTGACAAGCAACAACCTGGAGCGAGCCTTGAAAGCGCTCCTTGGCGAGCTGCATGAGCGTGATGTTTAGTGTAGAGAGGGCCAGGTTCGCGCAACGCGTGATAGCGTCTAGGGTGTTAGAAAGCGATGCGCTTCCCAGTGAGGTCAGGTACGTTGCTGGAGTCGATGTCACGTACTCCGGGCCA
Source organism: Thermofilaceae archaeon (assembly GCA_038731975.1). NCBI lineage: Archaea > Thermoproteati > Thermoproteota > Thermoprotei > Thermofilales > Thermofilaceae > Thermofilaceae archaeon. The sequence continues at coordinate 204,226 of JAVYQJ010000001.1, forward strand.
CGAGCTATTGCGGCTGCTGCCGTAGTTGATGCACGCACGCTCGGGTTTGTCACCAGCAGCGTTGTCGAACTGGAGGTGCATGTACCCTACATCCCCACGCTTCTCGCTTTCAGGGAAGCGGGCCCTATGATAGCTGCACTGCGCAAGCTAGACCTGGAGCCCGACGTGTTGATAGTTGATGGGAATGGAAGGCTCCACCCCCTCGGCGCCGGTATAGCCTGCCAAGTAGGCCTCGCCGTAGACAAGCCGACGATAGGGGTGGCTAAAAAGCTGCTATGCGGCGAGGTTGGCGAGTGGAGTGGGCGAGAAGCGCCCGTCCTTTTGGCAGGCAAGGTCGTAGGGGTCGCTTTGCGTACATCATCCAAACCCATATACGTGAGCGTGGGTCACAAGATCTCCTTACCCACAGCCGTCGCCCTCGTCTCGAGGCTCACAAGGAAAGGGACTCGCCTCCCAGAGCCCCTCAGGCTGGCGCACGAGACCGCTACTAAGTATGCTCGGAGAGTTTTCTGAAAATCGCGCTGCTAGAGAAACTCTCGGTGCCCACCCTATTCTCGAGCTTCACAACGCTTATGCCTAGGTTCAGTCGGGAGATCGCTTCTCTAACCAGCTCCTCCAGGTAATGCTGGTCAGGACCCAGTAGGACGATATCCGGCCTAAGTTTCAGCAGCACCCCTTCAACATCGAGGGGGTCGCTGCCTAGGTATGCCTCATCAACGTACCTAATGCTCTTGACGACCTCTAAGCGTTGCTGCTCAGGGACTATTGGTGGCCTCCCCTTCAGCTTCTGGATCGTGGAGTCCCGGGCCACGATCACAATGACCCTGCCCAGCTCCCTAGCCCGTCTAAGTAGGTGTAGATGGCCAGGATGCAGGATCTCAAAGGCCCCCCCAACGATGACCCTCGGTCTGGGCTTGCGTGGCCACTCGATTCTAGCCACGCTAAGCAAGTTCAGCGCGTCAAGAAGCCCCTCAGCGTAGGACGAGCACGCTATGCTGGTAATTATATCCCCCTTCTCTAGGTAGAACTCCGCATCAGATAGGTAGCTCCGAGCCTGCTCAACGACCCGTGTGGCAGCCCCCAGATCCTTCCCCTCTAAGTCAACTAGAGCTGCGCGTAGGTTCTCGATGTACCGTCTAGCCCTTTCAAGGGATTCCATAGCCTTAACCTCCTCATAGGACTAGCTTATTGCGCTATTGCACGCAATAACTCGATTTTTCTTCCATCAACGCTTTCACCCTACTTTGCCACTTTTCGACATCGAGAGGGGAGGCTCCAGCTATCAGCTGCAGAGCTTCCTTCTCTACGGGATTCAGCAGACCGGGCACGATGAGGACATGCGGTGGAGGACCAAAGTCCGGCGTAGAGGTGAGTTTAAACGCCTTCACGATCTGACTGGGGCTTGAAGCTCGCGCAACCGATACGAAGAGGGTTTCTTCATAGTCGATAATCCCCCTTCCTACACGCTCCTCCATGCTCCACAGTAGCTGAGCGGCTTCCTCCGCGCGCATCGCGTATCCCCGCTCCACATCAAGTTCTAAAAGGAAAAGGGTGTGTAGTCCCCTCTTAAGGTTCTCCATTAAGACGTAGTAAGGGGTCAGAGGGAAGTAGCTGGAGCGCGGGCTGACGATTGTTACAGGGCGACAGAACTTGTAGAAGTCGAGACCGGTAGCTGCGCTAATAGCGTTCACTATGGAGGGTGCCGGTAGGTACTGAACCTCAACCCCTCTCTTGATTGCTTCCAGCTTAACGACGATGTGTGTAGTCGCGATAAAGGGGTCTCCAGGGGCCAGTAGAACTACCAGCTTCTCCCTGGCCATCTCGATTATCTCATAGAGCTTTTCCCCCTCAATGACGTCGCGCCCAATAACTACCACGTTCCTCCCCACCAAGCCTTCCAGATCTCGCACGTTGAAGTCTGGGATCAGGCTAGTGTACGTTTCTACGTAAACTGCATCGGCACGCCTTAAGCACTCGAGGGTGCCCAGCGTGAGGTCCCTTAAACCACATATCCCCAAGCCGGCTATGACGAGCATCGCGTACACGTTAACGCGAGGCTTTTAAACCACCGTTGAGCCACTCATTTCAGCGGGGGTGCCCGAGCTAGGTCAAAGGGGGCGGTCGGTCTAAGGCCCAGACTCAGGATCAGCAGACTGCGGATGGGATCTCCGCTGGCGTAGGCCTGCCCGGGTTCGAATCCCGGCCCCCGCACCATAGCTAAGCAAGCTTGGAGCTCTCAGCTGCTCGTAAAGCGGTGCGGCTCGAGGGAAAAGACATTAAACATTCCTCCAGGGGGTTACTTGCAATGGCTCGAGAGGTCAAGGTGTTCAGGATTGCTGGCTACATGAACTTGTACAGAGTTGGCGAGAGAAGGAAGTTCGTAGTAGAAGTGCCTGCTATTAAGCTTGAGCACGCAATCGAGCGGGTGTTAAGCGAGCTCGGCTCCCGCCATAAACTGAAAAGATCTCATATAGAGATAATCGAAGCCCGCGAGATACAAGAGAGTGAGATCAGCAAGCCACATGTGGCAAGCCTGCTGAACCTTGATAGAGTTGTGGCTTAAGGTGTAAGTCATGGCTGAAGCTGGTGCTCAAAGGGAGCAGCTGGTAGCCGAATACACGCTGGTGAGCCAACTTGCTGAGGAGATGAGGAAGAGGATTGAGCTTTTGAACGCGAGCATGAATGAGGTTGCGGCTGCTAGACGAGCGCTAGAGGAAACCCAGAATCTCAACGAGGGTGACGAGCTGCTAGTACCCCTCGGTGCTGGGGTTTTTGTGCGCGCGAGGCTCGCGAACAAGAGCAGTGTGGTGGTGACGATTGGAGCCAGCATAATGATAGAGAAGAATGTGGATGAAGCCCTGAGAATTATCGGGAGCAGGGAACAGCGGATTAGAGATGCCCTTCAGAGGAGCATGGCTGAGTACCAAGCGTTGCTCAATCGATTGCAAGAGCTTGAGCAGCAAATACGGAGCATGAACAGGTAGCATCTGTTCTCTATGCTCAAGAGGGCGGAGGTAGCATCTTCCGCGAGAAAAACAAACGGTGAGAGGGTAATCACCTATGCTTGAAGGGTTAAGAAGCGTCTTGCATCAGATCGCTACGAGGATTACCACTTCTAAGCTATCTGAAGAGGAATTGGAGGAGATCGAATCCATAACTGTGTTCAAGCTTTTAGAGTGCGACGTGGCCCTCGAGGCGGCGGAAGAAGTCGCCCGGTATGTGAGACGCGAAGCGAGTCAGCTGCGAGTGCCCAGAGCGGGGAATCGGGAGAAGCTTGTGAGAGAGCTGCTCCGCCGTGCACTACTGAAGATTTTTGAAAGAGCCGAGTGGTTCGATTTAGAGCAGGAGGTTGCAAGGCTGCGCTCCTCAGGTGAAGTTGTCAAGATACTGTTCCTGGGACCTAACGGACACGGGAAGACAACCACGCTGGCGAAACTCGGGTACAGGTTCAAGACGAAGGGGTACTCGGTGGTTTTCGCGGCGGCAGATACGTGGAGAGCTGGAGCAATCGAGCAGTTGAGAGCTCACGCTAGGGCTGTTGGAGCGGACATCGTGGAGCACGGCTACGGGTCTGATCCCGCGGCGGTGGCCTACGATGCTGTAGCTTATGCTCGAAAGCGCGGCCTGGATCTGGTACTAATCGATACTGCAGGGCGTCTGCAGACCGACGTAAACTTGATGGAAGAGATGGCAAAGATAGCGCGAGTCGTTAAGCCTCACTTCAAGATTTTTGTTGGTGATGCTTTGACGGGCAACGATGCACTTGATCAAGCGCTCAAGTTCAACCAGTACGTTGGTGTAGACGGGGGCATACTGACGAAGGCGGATGCCGATACGAAGGGCGGTGCCGCGCTGAGCTTTGTATACGCCACGGGGAAGCCGATACTGTACCTGGGGACCGGGCAGGCGTACGTCGATCTGACGCCTTTCTCAGTGGACTGGTTCCTAGAAAAAGTCTTGCAAGCGTAACACCTAAAGAGCGGTTAGCATCCTCCCGCCGTGGCTCGGCACCTCATCAGCATTAGCGATCTCACGAGGGAGGAGATCCTTTTCATTATCGAGCTCTCCCTCGAGTACAAGAGGCTCAGGGCAAGAGGGGTTAGGCTCACGGGGGAGCTGCAGGGGCGGAGTGTCGCCATGCTCTTCGAAAAACCTTCGACCCGGACTCGGGCTTCCTTCGCAGTGGCTGTCTACGAGATGGGTGGCTTACCGGTAGTGTACACCCGTGAGGAACTGCAGCTCGCTCGGGGGGAGCCGGTGAAGGATACTGCCAGAGTGTTGTCAAGGTATCACGACGCTATAGCCGCGCGCGTTTACAAGCACGAGGTGTTGGAAGAGTTTACTCGTTTCTCTAGCGTTCCGGTGATCAATCTGCTCAGCGATAAGGAGCACCCGCTGCAAGCGATAGCAGATTACGTGACGATCTACGAAAAGTTCGGTCGCGTAGACGACGTGAGAATAGCTTTCATCGGTGATGGTCGTGATAACGTCTTCACCTCCTTGGCTGTAGCGGGCTTGAAGCTTGGCAGCGAGATTCGGGTAGCTAGCCCCCCTCAGTACCAGCCCGATGTTTCCGCGCTCATACGGGCTGCAAAGGAGGTTAGAGGCAGTATTGAAGTGTATGAAGACCCGTTCGAAGCCGTCAAGGGAGCCCACGTTGTGTACACTGACGTTTTCGTCTCCATGGGACAGGAAGCTGAACGGGAGGACCGATTGAAAGCATTCCTACCGGGGTACAGGGTCACCTCCGAATTGATGAAAAGCGCGAGGAGCGATGCGGTCTTCATGCATTGCCTACCCGCCCGGAGAGGGGAGGAGGTAGAGGATGAAGTGATCGAAGGGCCTTACTCGATCGTCTTCGACCAGGCTGAAAACAGGTTGCACTCCGCAAAAGCTGTACTCAGGTTCCTTCTAACCGAAAACTTGAAAGCTTAAAACACTCGCAGGCCTGAGCAGAGCTATGAGCTTTGTAAAAAACTTCATGCGTACATTGAGGGTCACTAAACGACCCGATAAGAAAGCTTACCGTGCCTCGCTTAGAATCGTAGCGCTCGGCTTGTCCCTACTGGGAGCTGTAGGGTACGTGTTTCAGCTCGCAGGCTCTGCGCTCCGGATGGTGAGCGTATCCCCCATTTCTGGTGATGTACTAGTTGTAGTCTTAGCGGCGGTAGCCGCTATTACGCTCGCTGTTGTTCTGTATCTACGCCGTCGGTACTAGCGAATAATTTTTCATAGGGGGGCGATAGGAACTCCGTGAGCGCTAGGCGGGTTCGCTTCTACGGCATCCGAGTTACGCAGGGGCAAGAGGTGATGATGGCCCTTTTAATGGAAGAGCGTGTGAAACTGGCTCATCTGCCAGTGCTGTCGCTGTGCATACTACCCGGCCTGCGGGGAGTCATAGTGGCGGAAGCGGAAGGATCACATGTCGTTCAGAGAATGTCTGCAGGTCTGAAGCATGTGCGCGGGCTCATGAGGGGTAGCATGGAGTTCCAAGAGCTTGAGCGGCTCATAGCTCCGAGGCCCATGATCGAGGTTATTCAGGTCGGAGATCTAGTCGAAATCACGGGAGGCCCCTTCCTAGGCATGAGGGGGCGGGTGCTGGAGGTAGATAAGAGCCGGGGTGAAGTGAAAGTGGAAGTCGCCGAAGCTGCGTACCCGCTACCCATTACGATAAGCGCCGATTACGTTAGGCCGCTAAGGGAGGAAAGAGCTAGCCGGTAGGTGTCGGAGTTGGTAAGGCTCAGGGGCTTCGTGGAACGGTTAGAAGCAGAGGGTTTGCTGCAACGCTTCTCTCAGCCGGTGTCAACGGATTACGAGTGCGCGTACTGGTTAAAGGTGTTTGACGGTTCTAAAGGCGTCCTTTTCGAGAAGCCTAAGGGTTACGAGATACCAATCGTCGGCAACGTCATCACCAATCGCAGCGTACTCTATAAGCTTCTGAACGCAACGGGAGATGAGCAGGCATTCTCCAAGCTCCTCAGAGCCGTTAACAACCCTTTACCGCTGAAGATTGAGGGAGCACCCGGGGAATTCAAGAGGTTCAGCGGCATCGAGCGATTGCCCGTGCTGCGCAGCTACGAAGGCGAAGCGGGCCCCTACATCACCTCTGCAGTAATCATCGCGAGGGAGCCAGGAGGGGAAGTGCTCAACGCCAGCATACATCGCATGCTAGTGATTGATGGGAGTCACCTGGCCGTAAGAGTTGTTCCCCGCCACCTCTACTACATCCTTGAGAAAGCTCGGAAGGCTGGCGTAAACCTCCCTGTCGCTGTCGTTATCGGATCTCCGCCGGAAGTGTACGTGGCCGCGGCATCATCACCTCCCTACGGGGTATTCGAACTCGAGGTTGCGAACGCCCTGATGGAAGGTAAACTTAGGGCGTTCGAAACCGAAAACGGTATTCCCGTTCCGCTGGAATCCGAAATAATCATTATCGGCGAGCTCAGGATAGATGTGAGCGCTCCCGAGGGTCCTTTCGTCGATGTTCTAGGAACTCTTGATGTTGTGAGAGTGCAGCCGGTCCTCGAAGTGAAGGAAGTGCTGGTGAGAGAGGATGCTCTCTACTATGCGATACTCCAAGGGGGGTGCGAGCACGCGCTGCTAATGGGCTTTTACAGGGAGGCTTTGATTTGGGACAGCGTCAGAAGGGTGGTTCCCCGGGTCAAAGCTGTCAGACTGCTAAAGGCTGGCGGGGGCTGGCTTACGGCAGCAGTATCAATATCGAAGAGCACCGATGGGGACGCCAAGAACGCTTTGCTGGCAGCGTTCGCTGCACATCCCTCCCTAAAGATCGCGATAGTGGTGGACGAGGATGTGAACATCGATGATCCGAACGAGCTCTTATGGGCCATAACGACGCGCATGCAGCCGGCTGAAGACTTAATCGTGCTTCAAGGATTCAGGGGTTCGAGCCTAGACCCTTCAGCAGATCCGGAGGGCTTGACCACTTCGAAGTTGGGTATCGACGCTACAATACCTCTCACGAGGGACAAGAAAGCTTTCCTACGCGCTCGCATACCCTATCCTAGTTGACGCCGGTATCGTCTACTGCTTGAAGAGCCAACCGCTTAGCTAGGCTGTCGACCAGGAAGTCGGGATCCGTGCGCCCAATTCCACTAATCCTATGAACCTCGAGAAACACCTCCAGTCCAACCTGCTGAGCCTCCAGCATGAAGAGGTCGCTCCATGCGCGGCGTGAACGGGCCTTATACGAGATCCTGACGAGTGCTTCAAGCATCCCCGGGGTCGTCCTGATGCGTTCGATCTTTACAACCCTAACCCCTCCTTCGGAGTCCGCTTGCACCCACGAGTCGAGGGCCTCTAGCGCCGCTTTCACAGCTTGCAGCCCTCCCGGGTTACTCAGCTTGTAGAAACGCATCTAGGCCCTATGGTGAATGGCGAGTAATATGCTCTACGCCGGCGATGAACCCCACTCAATACCCGGTACCACTGTTTCCTCGCCCAAGAAGCTGCGAGCGGAGATCGATAAGTACGGAATAAGAGAGAAAGCTTTAGGGTACACTGTACAACCAGTCCTACACAATGCTTGCAGCGAACAGGTTATGTGAACGCTGCGGTAAACGGGCGTGCTGCGTGGATATGTACGGCGCTGCGCTGTGCCAAGGCTGCTTGAAGAGATCGGTGGTGGGCAGGGTCCTCCGATGGATCAGGATGGCCTCCCCCCATCCCAGAGAAAACATCCTACTGGTGGGTAGAGGTGATGCGCAATCGCTAGCGGCACTAGAGCTCGTAACAAGTGTGGAGAAGGGTTACGATGCGTCCATCCGGGTCATCGAAGTGGGCGCGCGTCCAGCTCTCCAAGGTAGATGTACGACTCTAAATCTGGATTACGAGTTCTATAAGGCGGACTACGAAACCTACACTGGTTTCCGTTTATCAGCTCTACCCTACATCAGCGGCTACAAGGACGCTCTCGTGGTGCTCCCCGACACAGTGGAGGACTTGGCGGCCTACGCGTTAGGCGAAGTCTTCCTCGGGGATCGTAGGGGGACGAAGCTGGACTCTCAGTACAGGGTCGCCTACCCGCTCGGTGCAGTTAGCTTCAGGGAGCTTTTCCAGCTCTTCCCATCGGTTGCGCGAGAGGGGCGAACCCTGTTTGAGAGATCCCGAGCGAGGGAAGTGGTGGAATGGGCCCTGCTCTCCTCACCAACCTTATGTAACGCCACTGTGAGAGCTCTACTCGAGCTAAACAAGGTTCTCAACGGGAGTAAAATATTTAAGCCCGCGTTACGCCAGGTATAATGCGCCGCGGCTCCGGCGGCTCACCCGGATAATGGGAGAGGAGTGCCCTCTCCCAGTGAAGGCGTGGCCTCCAGCCGCGGTGACAACGTGCGGGCCCGAACAAACCAAGCTCCCGGCGAGGGGGGCTTGGAGGTTCGGGTCTAAGAGAGGTTCGGCGCGGCACCTAAGGTTGATAAGGCTCCCCCGCCTTGCGGCTCCGGTTGATCCTGCCGGACCCGACCGCTATCGGGGTGGGGCTAAGCCATGCAAGTCAGGGCTCCGGGCAATGGCGGGGCCCGGCGGACGGCTCAGTAGCACGTGGCTAACCTACCCTCGGGACGGGGATATCCCCGGGAAACTGGGGGTAATCCCCGATAGGTGCGGACTCCTGGAATGGGTCCGCGCCGAGAGGGGTGCAGCGCCACGCCCGCTGCACCCGCCCGAGGATGGGGCTGCGCCCCATCATGGTAGTTGGCGGGGTAACGGCCCGCCAAGCCGAAGACGGGTGGGGGCCGTGAGAGCGGGAGCCCCGAGATGGGCACTGAGACAAGGGCCCAGGCCCTACGGGGCGCAGCAGGCGCGAAACCTCCGCAATGCGGGAAACCGCGACGGGGTCACCCCGAGTGCCGCCCGATGAGGGCGGCTTTTCCCCGGTGTAAGAAGCCGGGGGAATAAGCGGGGGGCAAGTCTGGTGTCAGCCGCCGCGGTAATACCAGCCCCGCGAGTGGTCGGGACTTTTATTGGGCCTAAAGCGTCCGTAGCCGGCCCGGTAAGTCCCTCCTCAAAGCCCACGGCTCAACCGTGGGACGGGAGGGATACTGCCGGGCTAGGGGGCGGGAGAGGCCGGGGGTACTCCCGGGGTAGGGGCGAAATCCGTTAATCCCGGGAGGACCGCCAGTGGCGAAGGCGCCCGGCTGGAACGCGCCCGACGGTGAGGGACGAAAGCTGGGGGAGCAAAGGGGATTAGATACCCCCGTAGTCCCAGCTGTAAACGATGCGGGCTAGGTGTTGGGCGGGCCTCGAGCCCGCCCAGTGCCGCAGGGAAGCCGTTAAGCCCGCCGCCTGGGGAGTACGGCCGCAAGGCTGAAACTTAAAGGAATTGGCGGGGGAGCACCACAAGGGGTGAAGCTTGCGGTTTAATTGGAGTCAACGCCGGAAACCTTACCCGGGGCGACAGCAGGATGAAGGCCAGGCTGACGACCTTGCCGGACAAGCTGAGAGGAGGTGCATGGCCGTCGCCGGCTCGTGCCGTGAGGTGTCCGGTTAAGTCCGGTAACGAGCGAGACCCCCGCCCCCAGTTGCTACCCAATCTCCACGGCCCACCGTGGGGATTGGGGCACTCTGGGGGGACTGCCGGCGATAAGCCGGAGGAAGGAGGGGGCTACGGCAGGTCAGTATGCCCCGAAACCCCGGGGCCACACGCGAGCTGCAATGGCGGGGACAGCGGGTTCCGACCCCGAAAGGGGGAGGTAATCCCTAAAACCCCGCCTCAGTAGGAATCGAGGGCTGTAACTCGCCCTCGTGAACGTGGAATCCCTAGTAACCGCGCGTCACCAACGCGCGGTGAATACGTCCCTGCTCCTTGCACACACCGCCCGTCGCTCCACCCGAGCTGGGGCCGGGTGAGGCCCAGCTCCGAAAGGGGTTGGGTCGAACCCGGCCCCGGCGAGGGGGGAGAAGTCGTAACAAGGTGGCCGTAGGGGAACCTGCGGCCGGATCACCTCCTTCCAACCTCAACCTTGGGTGCCGCGCCGAACCTCACTCTCTCACATGCAACCCGGGAGACTGGAGTCTCTCGGGTGAAGGGCTGAGCGGCCAAGCTGGACGAGCTTGGCCGCTGTGAGCGCCGTCCATAGTTCGGCGGTGACGCTAACCGAGCGGGTACGGGCAAGGTTGGTGCAGCCAAGCCGCCCGGTGGATGGCTCGGCTCGGGCGCCGAGGAAGGGCGTGGCAAGCTGCGATAAGCCCCGGGTAGGCGCACGCAGCCGTTGATCCGGGGATTCCCGAATGGGACTTCCCGTTGCGGGTGAATAGCCCGCAACGCTCGGGAAACCGCCGCCAGGTGGGAGTACCGAGCGGGAACCCCCCGAACGGAAACATCTTAGTAGGGGGAGGAGAAGAAACCAAAATGGGATCCCCTGAGTAGGGGCGACCGAAAGGGGGAGAGCCCAAACCGAACCCGCGGGCGAAAGCCCGTGGGGATGTGGGGTTGCAGGACGCCCGTATAGGACCCCCTGCTGGGGAAGCCGAAGTGGGCTGGAAGGCCCCGCCGTAGAGGGTGACAGCCCCGTAGGCGTAACCCAGCGGGGGGATACGGGCGCTCCTGAGTACCACGGCTTGGTTTTGCCGTGGGAAGCTGGGGGGCACCGACCTCCAAGGCTAAATACGTCCCGAGACCGATAGCGCACTAGTACCGTGAGGGAAAGCTGAAAAGAACCCCGGAAGGGGGGTGAAAAGAGCCTGAAACCGGGCGGCGACGAGTGGCGCGGCCCGAAAGGAGTGAGCCTCCCCGAAGGAAACCCGGGCGACCGGGGAGTACGAGGGGAGGGTACCGGGGTCGCGCCTTGCGTCTGGAAACACGAGCCGGGGAGTTCACGGGCGTGGCGAGCTTAAGGGGTTCTAGCCCCGAAGGCGCAGGGAAACCGACAAGCCCGCAGCCGGGTTCCAAGCCCGGTGAGGGGCGGGGTCCGAAGAGGGCCCGGAGTCACGCCCGTGAGACCAGAAACCGAGCGATCTAGGCCGGGGCAGGGTGAAGCCGGGCGAAAGCCCGGTGGAGGCCCGAAGGGGTTCTGACGTGCAATTCGTTCCCATGACCCCGGCCTAGGGGCAAAAGACCAATCAAGCTCGGTGATAGCTGGTTCCCCCCGAAGCGGGTTTCAGCCCGGCCCGCCCGGAGGTGGCCGGCGGGGTAGAGCACTGATTGGGGGGCCAGGGGCCGAAAGGCCCTACCTCCCTTTCAAACTCCGAACCCGCTGGCACCGTAGATGGGCGGAGACGGGTTCCCCGGGATAAGCCTGGGGGCCGAGAGGGGAACAACCCAGACCGGGGTTAAGGCCCCAAAGTGCCGGCTAAAGTGTCAATCCCGAAGGGTGTCCCCCGCCTTAGACAGCGGGGCCGTAGGCTTAGAAGCAGCCATCGGCTAAGAAGTGCGTAACAGCTTACCCGCCGAGGCGGGGGGCCCCGAAGATGGCCGGGACTAAGCCGGCCGCCGAGACCCCGGGGCACGGGCCATTGGCCCGTGATCCGGTAGGGGGGCGTCGGTGTGGGTCAGAAGCCGGGCCGTGAGGTCCGGTGGACCCGCACCGAATGAAAATCCCGGCGGTAGTAACAGCAAAGAGGGGTGAGAATCCCCTCCGCCGGAGGGGCCAGGGTTCCCCAGCAATGGTCGTCAGCTGGGGGTTAGCCGGTCCTAAGGCGGGGCGTAACTCGCACCCGCCGAAAGGGAAACGGGTTAACATTCCCGTGCCGCGGGGGTACGTTTCGCGGCAACGCAAGCCCGGCTCCTGACGCCTCGGGATAGGGGGAGCGGGGCTGCCGCTCCGTCCAACCGCTGAAGCCCGGGGAGTGCCGTCATGGCGAGAACCGGGTGAAGGCGGGATGGGCCTGCCGTTAGGCGGGTTCCCCCGATTCCTGGGGCCAGTGAAAAGGGAGCCGGGAAGGAGCCCCCGCGACCGTACCGAGAACCGACACAGGTGCCCCTGGGTGAGAAGCCCAAGGCGTGTCGGGGTAACCCGGGCCAGGGAACTCGGCAAATTGGCCCCGTAACTTCGGGAGAAGGGGTGCCTGCGGTCTTGGGGTTCTCCCTGGGACCGCAGGTCGCAGTGACAAGGGGGACCCGACTGTTTAATAAAAACATAGGTCCCCGCTAGCCCGAAAGGGTGTGTACGGGGGCTGAATCCTGGCCACTGGCGGTACGTGAAACCCGGGTTCAACCGGGCGAAGCGCCGCTGAAGGCCGGGAGTAACTCTGACTCTCTTAAGGTAGCCAAATGCCTTGCCGGGTAAGTTCCGGCGTGCATGAATGGATCAACGAGGTCCCCGCTGTCCCGGCCCGGGACCCGGTGAACCCGCAACCTGGTGCACAGTCCAGGTACCCCCGATGGGGCGAGAAGACCCCGTGGAGCTTCACTGCAGCCTGCCGTTGAGGCGTGGCTGCGGGTGCGTAGCGTAGGCGGGAGCGATGAAGCACCTCCTCTGGGGGGTGCGGATGCGCCAATGAAACACCGCCCACCTGCGGCTACGCCCCTAACCCGGGGGCACCCCGGGGACAGCGGCAGGTGGGCAGTTTGGCTGGGGCGGCACACCCCTGAAAATGTATCAGGGGTGCCCAAAGCTCGGCTCAGGCGGGTCAGAACCCCGCCGTAGAGGGCAAGGCCAAATGCCGGGCTGACTGCGCCCTTGAACGCAAGGGGCGCAGGGGGGAAACCCGGGCCTAGCGAACGCTCGTGCCCCCTTCGGTGGGGGCCGGGCATGACAGAAAAGTTACCCCGGGAATAACCGGCTCGTCGCGGGCGAGAGTTCCCATCGACCCCGCGGTTTGGTACCCAGACGTCGTCTCTTCCCAGCTTGGCGGTGCAGCAGCCGCCAAGAGTGGGGCTGCTCGCCCATTAAAGGGGAACGTGAGATGGGTTTAGACCGTCGCGAGACAGGTCGGACTCTACCTGTCGGGGGTGCTGGCCGCCTGAGGGGAAGGTCCGCTCAGTACGAGAGGAACGGCGGGCCGCGGCCTCTAGTCTACCGGCCGTCCGGCAGGGCGCGCCGGGCAGCCACGCCGTATGGGGATAACCGCTGAAGGCATCTAAGCGGGAAGCCCTCCCCGAGACGAGGCGGCCGCTCTCGGCCGTTGGGGCCCGGCGACGGGTCCCGTGGCCGAGACGAGGGCTCCCGTAGAAGACGGGGTTGATGGGGTGGCGGTGTAAGCGCCGAGGGCTTACGCCCGAGGCGTGAGCCGGCCACTCCCAATCGCCCGAGTGCACCAACCGAGTTCGTACCCGCTCGGGCGTAAACACCGCCGAACTATGGGCGGCGCCCTTCCTCTTTACGCTCAATCCTCACACCTACGCTCAGCATACACAGTTCTAACTAACTTTCTTTAGAGATGAAGTTTAAATAACCGGTTAACGCACAACCGTTGTGCCTAGTTTCAAGCTTTTGAAGCGCTACAGGTTCATTAACCTCTACTACCTCCTATTCCAGCATCGCTGGCTGCTCGTAGCAGTTCTTCTCCTCTCCCTCGTTTCTATGAGCTTGGGCATCGTTAGTCCGCTGGTTACGAGGGCTATCATAGACCAGGGCGTCATGAGGGGGGATTTCGGAGTTATCGCGGTCTACTCGGGGGTCCTCGTTCTGATCCTGGCGGCAGCCACGGCGCTGGGCGCGTTGAGGGGCTACTACCAGCAGGTCCTGAGCGGGCGCTTCGCGCTCGACCTGCGCTCGATGGTGTTCTCCAAGGCTATGGAGCTCGGCATGGAGCTGTACCAGTCCACCCAGGTGGGAGACCTCGTTACGCGCCTGTACGGTTACGTGGACAGGGTGCAGAGGTTCGTGCTCGACAGCTTCTCCACAATCCTGCTCAACTCGATCCAGTTAGCCGCCATGCTCGTCGTGGTTTTCGCGCTCAGCTGGAAGCTCGCGCTCATCATGCTGCTGCCCCTCCCCCTCTACATCTACGGCCTCGTCCACTACCAACCCAAGATGCGGACGCTCTTCACGAAGAGGTGGAGCAGGGTGAGCAGGATGTCCGCCTACGTATCCTCGCTTTTCAACGCGGTCCTCCTGGTCAAGCTGACGGGGAGGGAGAGGGAGGAGGCCCGCCGCTTCGGGAGCATGGCCGGCGACGTCTACGAGGCCGAAGTTGAGGTGGCCAGGCTTACGAGTAGAGTCTTCCCATGGCTCGGCTTCCTTCTTCAGCTGGCTTCCGTCGGGGTGACGTTCGTGGGCGGGGTCTTGATTACGCGGGGCGAGCTCACCTTCGGCACCCTGACCGCCTTCCTGGCCTACGTGTGGCAGGTTTACGGCCCGGTCCAGGCGATCGCCGGCCTCATCCCCCAGCTGGCCGAGGCTGAAGCAGCGTACGAGAAGCTGGCTGAGATCCTCGAGGCAAAGCCGAAGGTCTCCGAAGCTCCAGACGCCGTGGAGCTGAAGGTTAGGGGCGAGATTGAGATCGAGGACGTTTGGTTCGAGTACACGCCCGGAAGGCCCGTGCTAAAGGGCGTCAATCTCGTGATCAAGCCGGGTGACGTCGTCGGGATCGTCGGCCCCAACGGGTCGGGTAAGACGACACTGGTCAGGCTGCTCGTGAGGCTCTTCGACCCGACGAGCGGCCGAGTGCTCTACGACGGGGTCGACCTCCGCAAGGTGAAGCTGTCGAGCTTGAGGGGGCAGATCATTCTCGTCCCCCAGGAGCCGCAGCTCCTGCCGGGCAGCGTAGCCTACAACATCGTCTACGGCGTCGACGACCCAGACCCCATCTCGATGATCTACGCGGCCTGGCTGTGCGGTGCGCACCGGTTCATCATCGAGCTGCCCCTGGCTTACGATAGCGACGTGGGCGAGCAGGGCAAGTACCTCTCCGGAGGCCAGCGGCAGCTCATCTGCCTGGCGAGAGCTGCTATGCTGAAGCCGAAGGTTCTGATCCTCGACGAAGCGACGAGCAACGTCCACGTGGAGCTGGAGGAGGTCATCTTGACACGGCTCCTCGGCTACCTGAGGGACACGACCGTCATAGCGATATCGCACAGACCAACGCTGAACAAGTTCGTGAACCGGACAATCCTGATGAGCGACGGCCGCGTGCTGGGCGAGGATAAAGGGGGTCTCGGGGAGCGACCCGATCCTCCCCCTCCCCTGAGAGTGATCGATGCCAGCGAAATCCGCGTGATCGATAGGGGCGCGTGGCTGGAGGCGGAGCTGGACGGCGCGAGGTTGAAGGAGCTTAGAGCCAGGCTGCCCTTCCCCCTCAGCAACCCGCGTGTGCTCCTGCTCTACAGGAACCCCGACGAGCCGCTCATCATCAGGGACTGGACTCTGCTCGACAAGGCCTCCAAGCTCGCCGTAGCTAAGCACCTAATTAAGGAGCACAAGATAGCCATTGCCCGACTAATCGACGTGATCCCTGTGGGAGGGAGGGGAGCGCGCATGGGGGCTACAGTGAAGCTGGAGAGCGACGAGGGTCTCATCGAGCTGGACGTTGCTCCCACAGCCGTGCTCTCGCTCGACGGGGCGCTCGTCGTCACCACGTACGAGCGCACCTACATAATCGATCCCGAGAGGTCGAGTAAGGAGGCCCTCTGGAAAGCCTCCGCGCTCGCGTTCGAACCCCCTAGTCCATTCCGCAGCCACGGTGTACGCGTGCTGATGGATGTGCTAGCCGAAGCTCTAATAACTGGAGGAGCGTAGGCGGGGCGTGATACCACCCCTCGAGCTTGAGAGGAGGGCGCGTCAAGCCCCCCGCCTCGAGCAGCGCGCCTTCGACCTATCCCTCTCCCGGGCAATCGCCAACCTCGAAAGGGAGCACCAGATAGTCTACCACCCCGGTGAGATAGTGCCTGGCGACCCCTCGATGGTTAAGGACGTCTTTGAGGCTGGCTTGCAGCTCCTCCTCGAGTTAGGTGTCTACATCGTTGAGCTGGGCAGCGCAGCTAAGGTGAGCGAGGAGGAAGTCCGGGACGCTTTGAGCTCAGCCAAGGGCGAGGTGCAGCTAGGGGTTGGCGCCGATTCGAGGGTTCTCAGCGTTAGGAAGCCGGCCTCAAGGAGTAAGCCCTTCGTCTTCGGCGGCTACGCCGGCACTCCGACACCGGAGGAAATCTTCAAGCCGAGCGCGCTCAGCTACGCGCTCGAGCCCCTCGTCGACGCTCTCGACCACGGCAGCTTGACGAGCGTGGCCGGCTTAAGCCTTGCTCGCTCGGCCCCCAGCGAGGTTGAAGCGACGCTCCTCGAGATCCGGCTACTGAGGGAAGCCATCGAGGAGGCTGGCAGGCCTGGCCTGCACCTGCTCGCCTGCGAGAGCAGCGCGAGCGCGGTGGCCAACGCCGCCGCCATGGCTTCCGGTCTGCTGCGCAGGAGCGATGCGCAGCTGATCCCGATCCTCAATGAGATGAAGGTGGGCTACGACCAGCTGCTGAAGGCGCGCACCGGCCGCCTGTACGGTGTTCACAACGCGGCTCTGGTGGATCCGATAGTCGGCGGCTTCGCCAGGGGCGCGGCCGGCACAGCGATCTGCGCGGTAGCTGAGGCGCTAGCGTCGATGGTTGCCTACGGGGCCTCATACGTGCTGGTGCACCCCTACCACATCCACCTCAAGGCCACGAGCGCGAGGGAGTGCCTCTGGGTTGAGGCGGTTCTGGGCTTAGCTGGTGAGAGGCTCGGTGTACCCCTCGTCGGCGACGTGTGGCCGGCGAACGGGGGCGGCTGCGCGGAGATGCTGTACGAGATCGCCGCCAACTCCATCGTCGCGGCCTCCTGCGGCCTCAACCTGCTGGGACCCGCACCAGCCAACGGTGAGAAGCCGCACGGCTCTGGCCTGGAAGCGAGGTTCATGGCTGAGGTGGGCGCAGCGGCAGCAGCGCTCAAGCCCAGCAACGCAGCAGAGCTGGCGGGCGAGCTCCTCCGCTTCTACGAGAGCAGCCTCCGCAACCCTAACCCGGGAGTCCCCTTCGGCGAGCTCTACGACTTGGAGAGGAGGGAGCCGGCCCCCTGGTGGGCCAGCGTATACAGGAGGGTGCGAGAGCACGTCGCGGATCTCGGCCTCGAGCTGGAGTGAACAGTTATTACCCGTAGCTCAGCTTACACACGTGGCTCTACCGCAGGTGGTGTACAAGGCTGATGCCCGCGACAACGTGGGAACGGCTCTAGCCCCGCTCGCTGAGGGGGTCGAGTACCCAGTTTACGAGGAGGGCAGAGGCATCGTTGGAAGCGTTAGGCCGATCGTGCCGATCCCGCAGTGGCACAAGGTTGCGCTGGAAAAGCTGGAGGAAGGGAGCGAGGTTCGAAAGTTCGGCCACGTAATAGGGATCTGCGCCTGCAACATCGATGAGGGCTTCGTTGTCCACGTCACGAACGTCCTGCTCGACCCTGCCTTCGATCTCCCGAAGGCTCTCAGGGGCGGCTTCGTGCTTGGGACTGCTACTTCGCGGCTCGAAAGGGGGGATTTCGTGCGCGTCGGAGTGAACTTCCGACCCACACACCCACTCTTCAGGCAGCTCCCCTCACGCACGAAGGTGGGGGTCGCTGTGGCGCCCGTTCGAGAGGGGGGCACCCTAAGGCTGGGCAACATCGTTGAGCCGCCACCGGGCGTCCGGCTCAACGAGCGATACGTTAGGCTCGTGAAGGACTTCTACAGGTTCCTCCGCTCGAGCTTCATCGAGTTCGCCAGGGTGCAGGTGTGATGGCCGAAACGGTGCAGGCCTACTACAGGGAGTCGAGGAAGGTGTTCGGAGTCAGGAACCACGTCCTAATCCTGCCGACTACGCCCTGCGTGAACAGGTTGGCGGAGCTCATATACGAGGAGTTCAAGGGTGAGAGGTGGGGGGAGCACGGGGAGAACAGGGTTGTCCTGGCGCGTCACAACGTGGGCTGCTGCCACGTTGGCTTCGATCTGGACGTAGCATTCGAAACCCTGCTCGGCATAGCTTCGCACCCAAACGTTTACGGAGTACTGCTCGTCAGCCTGGGCTGCGGGCAGCTTTGTAAAAGACCCCTCGGATCCGGTGAAAGTAGGCTGGAGAACCTCCTCTCGTTTAAGCTCTACGAGAGGCTTGTGAAGAGGGGTGTTGAGGTACGCTGGGTGAACCTACAGGAGCCGTGGCCCGAGTCGGTGGACGGTTTCGAAAGAGTCGTCGAACTCGGCAGGAAGTTCGTGAGGGGGATGCTGGAGAGGGCCAGCTCGTTGAGGAGGACAGAGGCCCCGCTCAAACGCGTAGTGATAGGGGTCGGTAACGGGGCATCTGACCCAACTTCGGGCCTTTTCGCCAACCCGGCTGTAGGGTATGTCGTTGAGAAGCTGGTTAGAGAGGGGGTCAGCGTGGTTTTCTGTCAGACAACTGAGGTTCTTGGCAGCGAGGGCCTACTATTGAGCAGGGTAGCTGACGAGACCGTTGCCAGGAAGCTGAGGAGGCTGCTCGAGGCGGCCTACGCTGTGAAGGAGGCTCTATCGGAGTACACGTATGAGACGGACCCGACCCCCGGCAACATCGCGAGCGGCATTTCAACTCTCGCTGAGAAATCTCTCGGTAGCGTGCTGAAGATCGGTAGAGACGCAAACGTGAAGATCCTCGACGTCCTTCCGTACGCTCGTCAAATCCCGCGGGGGAGAGGCGGCCTCTTCCTGATGGACTCTCCGGGCGAGGACATCCCAGCGATAACGGGGATGGTAGCAGGTGGGGCTCACGCGGTTATTTTCACGACGGGTTTAGGAACACCGGCGGGGTCCGTCGTGAGCCCTGTCCTGAAGGTGACCGCAAACAGGGATACCTACGCTAGGCTGGCCAGCATCATAGACGTCTACATCCCGGTAGAGGAGGTCTTCAATGGAAGGAGCCTCCGCGAGCTCGCTGTCGAAACGATCTACCCAGCGCTGCTAGACGTTTTGTCGGGAGAGCGGTTAGCGAAGAGCGAGGTCAACGGGCAGGCGGATCTGGATGTGAGGGGTTACTGGCTGCGGGCGTAGGCTAGGGGTGCGCCACCCCCTTCAGCTCAACAACAGGTGGTAAGCGGCGCTTATGGGCTGAGCTTTCCACCCTGGACAGGATGCTCCTCACTTTCTCATAAGGAATTCCCGTCTCCTCAACAACGCGCTCAGGAGCGTATCCGAGGTCGAAAACGGCGTACAACACCACGTCCGCCACGTCGTAAGTGAACCCCAACTCACTCTCCGCCATTTGCCCAGGCCACAGCCTCGGACTACTCGGCTTCAGGGCGATTCGATCGGGCAGCCCCAAGTGCTTAGCGAGCCCCCGGACCTGGCTCTTGTAGAGGTCTCCAATGGGTAGAAGGTCGGCAGCCCCATCGCCGTACTTAGTGAAGTAGCCGAGCAGGAGCTCGCTGCGGTCGCCGCTGCCGAGCACGATCCCCCCCAGCCTGTTAGCAACGTAGTACAGCATCAGCATGCGGATCCTAGCCTTCAGATTACCCAGCGCCTTCAAATCGGTCTGGTCGAAGAGAGGCACGCTCGTAGATGCAGCCGCTACGAGAGTGTCGATTGGAGCCTCGTGGAACCTGATGTTCAAGTGGCGGACCAGCCACCTGGCGTCTTCCAGATCCTCACCGGGAGTGGAGGTTGAATCGGGCATTATCAGCGCGACGACCCGCTCCGGCCCTACAGCTCGCGCCGCGAGGGTGGTCACAACTGACGAGTCTATGCCGCCGCTGAGCCCTAGGACGTAACAGCCAGCTCCGGCCTCTTCAAGGTACTCCCGCAAGTAGCCGGAAATTCTCCTCTCTACGGATGCGTAATCAATGGAGGTTATCCTTTCGTAGAATCTACGCCAACCAGAACCCCTGTCCCTATCGCCCTCGAGCGGGGTACTCAGAGATTTTTCACGAGACTGGGCGTTCATATCGCCGTGCAAAGCTGAGTCGGAGTATTTCTACCTTCCGTTGCGGCTCGGTTGGTGGACCATTAAATCTAGAGTGGGCATTTGTTCACCCGAACTTCTTCTTGGAGCGGAGGTAGGTGAGAGCCGTTATGCCTTTGGCTTCAGCTGTTTTACGCAGCTCCCTGTCAATGGTGATTAGGAAGGCGTTCAACTCCATGGACAGTTTTAGGAGGGCTTCGTCAGTGCTCTTCGCGTCCACGTCAATCACACGAATGACTATGTCATCTGAGCCTCTTTGTAGGAGCTGTAGCGCTAATCGAGCCGCTAGCTTCTTGCGCCCACCCTGCGCAGCCAGCTTCTTCAGTTCTTCCAACACGGCGTTAGGCACGACGACTTCGACGCTCCCTTCGAAAGAGTCTCTCAGTGCTTCGAAGAGGTCCCTCCTGTCCTCTAAGCACGCGATTATCGCGCTCGAATCAATCACGACCACCGTTTTCCCGGGCATTGCGAGTCTTCAACTGAAGGCCTGCCTGCGCTAAAAACTTCCGTTCAAACCCTCAGCTCAGGTTAACCATTGCTACGCTCTCCCGCTGGAGTGCGTGGAACCTCATTTGGTGGCGAAGTTTATAGTGATTGGCGTAAGAGGGTCAAGATGTCGGGGGGTAACCGGAGAAGAGTCATCATCATGGGGGCGGGGGGTCGCGATTTTCACAACTTTAACATCTTCTTCCGTGGGAACCCCGATTACGAGGTTGTGGCTTTCACGGCCGCTCAGATCCCAAACATCGAGGGACGAGTCTACCCCCCAGGGCTGGCGGGTCCGCTGTACCCGAAGGGGATACCCATTTACAGCGAGGATGACCTTCCAAGGCTAATCCAGGAGTTGCGCGTGGACGAGGTTGTCTTGGCGTACAGCGATCTCACTTGCGAGGATGTCCTCGTGAAGCTAAGCAGGGTGCTAGCTGCCGGAGCCAGCTTCAGAGTGCTCGGACCCAGAGAAACGATGCTGAAGGCTTCGAAGCCCGTCATCGCAGTCACGGCTACGCGGACAGGAGCCGGGAAGAGCACTACCTCCCGCTACATCGTGAGTGTGCTAAAGCGGGCGAACCTCAAACCTGTTGTGGTGAGGCACCCAATGGCGTACGGCGACTTAGAAGCGATGAGAGTCCAGAAGTTCAGCCGGTTAGAGGATCTGGACGCTCACACGTTTACCATCGAGGAGAGGGAGGAGTACGAGCAGCACGTTGTGGAGGGTACGACGGTTTACGCGGGGGTCGATTACGCAGAGATCCTGAAGGAGATTGAGGAGGGACCCTACGACATCATAGTTTGGGATGGTGGGAACAACGACTGGCCTTTCATCAAGCCGGACCTCTATGTGACGGTTGCCGATCCTACGCGGCAAGGCCACGAACTCTCCTTCCCCGGCCTAGTGAATGTGCTCCTAGCGGACGTGATCGTCGTGAACAAGGTTAACATGGTTGACCGAGAGGCGGTCGAAGCAACTATCAGGAGGATCAGGAAGCTCAATCCCTCCGCCGAGATTGTTCAGGCTTCTTCTGAGGTCTACCTCAGTAACCCTGAGCTCGTGAAGGGCAGAAGGGTCCTAGTGGTAGAGGATGGGCCTTCGGTTACGCACGGGCATATGCCCTATGCTGCTGGATACGTGGCAGCGGTGAAGTTCGGGGGGATCCCCGTTGATCCGCGGCCCTACGCCGTAGGAAGCTTGAAGAAGGTGTACGAGGAGTACGCGCACATGGGCCCCGTGCTCCCTGCTATGGGGTATGGGCCCACACAGATGAAAGAGCTGGAAACGGTGATTAACAGCGTGCCAGCGGACGCTGTGGTTCTTGGAACCCCCAGCGATCTTTCCAGGTATATGAAGCTCAACAAGCCGGTTGTTAAGGTCCGATTCGAAATAAACGAGCCTGGGAGGCTCGCGGAGATCATCCTCTCTTTTGTCAAAAGGATGAGGGCCGATGGTAGATTACCTTAGTTTCCTGGTTGAGCCGAGAAGACCAACTTTCCTCGGCTTCTCGAGCGACCCAGCGAGCGCCAGGGCGGTTATACTGGGCGTACCCTACGACAGTAGCTCAACCTGCGCACCTGGCTGCCGCTACGCTCCAGCCCGAGTGAGGGAAACGTCTCACGCGCTTGAAGCTTTTGATCCCCAATTGAGGGTTAACGCGGAGGAGCTTCCAGTAGCCGACGTGGGGGACGTTGTGACATCCCTGAACCCCGAAGTAATGATCAAGGATGTATCGAAGGTTGTTAAAGAGCTGCGCGAGAGAGGAAAGTTGATTGCGTGCCTCGGCGGTGACCACACCGTAACGCTGGGGGCGCTCAGCGGCATGGGGCATCCCATCTCGATGGTGGTGTTCGATGCGCACTTAGACTACCGTAACGAGTACCCACGTGGGGATAGGCTCAGCCACGCAACTGTGCTGAGGCGGGCTAGAGAGGCACTGGTGAAGGAGGCGGTAGTCATAGGCGCACGCGCTCTTTCAAAGGAAGAGGTCGAAGCGCTATCCCTGGACGACAGAGTCACTGTTCTGCACCCCTGGGCCGGGAGAAGCGAGATCGAAGCCGCGCTGAGCACGTTGAGCGGGCCACTCTACGTGAGCATCGATATCGACGTCCTTGACCCATCAGTAGCTCCAGGCGTCGGGTGTCCAGAACCAGGCGGCTTAAACTACTACCAGGTATTGGACATCCTCTCGCTGGTATTCGAGGGGGAAGTGGTGGGCCTCGATATAGTCGAAGTTAACCCTCTAGTCGATGTAAACGACTTGACCAGCCGTATTGCAGCGAAGCTCCTAATGAGATGCCTAATCCTCTTGACCCGGAGCTAAACTGCTTTAACCTTCCTAATCGTGGGTGCACGAAGCTTTATCACTATCCGCCAGCCGCAGAAGGGGCACTTGACGCCCGGCAGTATCTCCATTTCGGACTTGGAGAACTCCTTGCCGCACTTAGCGCACTTGTACATTCTCTCCTCTGTTGACACAGAAGCCCAAGCCCGTTGACGTATAAGAACTTTTACTCCGCTGGGACGAGCTCGACAAGGGTTAGATGAAGCCCGCGCAGGCACTCAACGCGGTTAAGCACCCCGACCACCCTTACGTCCTCTCCGTCGAGAAGCGGTGCCTGGGCGCAGTGACTCCGGATAGTGCACTTTCTCTCGTCGCAAGCAACTCGCTTGTATCGAAGCTTCAAACCTGCTATCGCCACCTTACTATCGACAACCACTCGAAGTGGAGCTTCCTCCACTTCAACAACGTACATTTTTTCGCCCAGTATGGGGCAAACGTGCGCCACTCTCCTGACTGAAAGCACCCTATAACGCCATCCTTGCCTCAAGTTCTTCGAGCAAACCGAAAAGTAGCCGCACCCGAAGCATCTGGGATCGATTACCGCTCTGAAAATGAAGCCGCGGGACGCTTGGGGCTCTGGAACCATCGCCAGCTTAGGCACGAGGTCTAGTGGCGACATGTTTTTTAAGCTGTGACGCGCTAGTACGCTGGAAGACCATGCAACCTGCCTTTTCAAGTGGTAAACCCTACCTGGGCGTGGAACCGCTCAAGGGTACGACAACCGTAGGCATGGCCTTTAAGGACTTCATAGTTCTAGCGGCGGATAGGAGGGCTACCAGCGGCTCCTTTATCGCGCACAAAAGGGCTGAAAAAATACACAAGATCGATGAGCACATCGCTGCCACAATAGCCGGCTACGTAGGCGACGCTCAATGGCTCGTCGAAAGGTTGAGGGCAGAAGCGAAGCTCTACCGGAGTAACGTGGGAGAGCCGATTAGCGTCCAAGCGATCGCCACCCTGGCTTCGACGATACTCTTCAGGAGCAGACCGATGATAGTGGTTCAGATGCTAATCGGAGGAGTCGACTACGAGGGTGGTGCGTTATTCAGCCTCGACTGGCTCGGCACTGTCACGCGGGAAAGGTACACTGCAACGGGCTCGGGCACCCCCTACGCCATCAGTCTCATAGAGAGCGAGTACAGAGAAAGCATGAACCCCGAAGAAGCGGTAAAGCTCGCTATACGAGCTGTTAGAGCTGCGACTTTAAGGGATCCTGGGAGCGGCGAGGGAGTGGACGTGGCGGTGGTAACGGCGAAGGACGGTGTACGAGTAATTCGAGGCGAGGAAATCCTGTAAAGGAGGGTAGATAGGTGCTATGGAGGCTCTTAAAGGCACTGTATTGGACCTTAGGAGGAAAATATTAGAATTGATACCGCCTGAAGCAGAGGTCACAAATATAAAATTCGA
Source organism: Thermofilaceae archaeon (assembly GCA_038731975.1). NCBI lineage: Archaea > Thermoproteati > Thermoproteota > Thermoprotei > Thermofilales > Thermofilaceae > Thermofilaceae archaeon. The sequence goes on from JAVYQJ010000001.1 coordinate 228,280, forward strand.
GGGACCGCGCATAGCGATTTACACAAGAAGACCCGATATATTCATAAGCGAAGAAGAAAAGTTGATAAAAGAGATAGTAAAAACTATAAAGAAAAGGATAGTTGTTAGAGCTGACCAGGCTGTTAGGCTAAAGGCGCAAGAGGCTGAAAGGGAGATTAGGAGCATTGTACCTCCGGAAGCCGGGATTCGCAGGATATACTTCAACGAGGAGTTAGGCGAGGTTGAGATCGAAGCCGAGAAACCTGGGTACGTGATCGGTAAGAGCGGAGAGACGAGAAGGGAGATATTCAGAAGGACAGGCTGGCACCCGCGCATTCTGCGAGCTCCGGCGCTCAGCTCGCCCAGCATTACGGAGATTAGGGAGCTATTCAGGGTTCATGCGGAGGATCGCGCTAGCCTTCTGGAGCAGACGGGAGGAAGGATCTTCCGCGTGAAGCTCTTCGAAAACAACTATGTAAGGATTATCGGGTTGGGTGGCTTCCAGGAGGTCGGGCGGAGTGCAATCCTAATACAAACTCCCGAGAGCCAGATACTCCTCGATGCCGGCATAAAGCCCACCTCGAACGCGGATGAGTACCCGTTCTTCGAGGTTCCCGAATTCAACGTCGACAAGCTGGATGCGGTTGTGATAACGCACTCCCACTTAGACCACTGCGGAGCACTACCATACCTCTTCAAGTACGGATACCGCGGCCTAGTCTACGCGACGGAGCCTACCTTCTACCTGATGAAGCTCGTGCAGGAAGACTACCTTAGGGTGGCTCGTAGAGAGGGTAGGCCGCTACCCTACAGCGAAAAAGATATTGCGACGGCGGTTCTTCACACATACCCTCTCGCTTACGGGGAAGTGACGGACATCGCCCCCGATGTGAAGCTAACCCTATACAAGTCCGGCCACATCCTGGGCGGTGCTATGGTCCACCTCCACATCGGCGAGGGCCTCATCAACATAGTCTACACGGGAGACTTCAAGTTCGAGCATACGCTGATGCTCGACGCGGCCGACTTCAAGTTCCCCAGGCTTGAAGTCCTAATACTAGAGGCCACCTACAGCGGGAAGGACGATATCCTACCAAGTAGAGACGAAGCGACGAAGCAGCTGATAGACGTTGTAGCAGAAACGATAGGAAGAAACGGAGTAGTACTAATTCCGGTACTCGCAGTTGGTAGGGCCCAGGAAGTCCTACTGGCGCTCAGGCTAGCTATGGAGGCTGGCCAGCTACCGACCGTCCCGATATTCATCGAGGGGATGATAGATGAGGTTAATGCTATCCACACCGTCTTCCCTGAGTACTTGAACGCCACGGTCAGCGAAATGATATACCGGAAAGTTAATCCGTTCACCGCGCCCAACGTACATGTCTTGAAAGGTGAGGAGAGGGAGGAGGTCATCGAAGCTCGACCCTGCGTCATACTCGCCACTTCAGGAATGCTGACAGGAGGCCCCGTGATGGAGTACTTGAAGCTCCTAGCCGAGGATGAGCGGAGCTCGCTCGTCTTCGTGAGCTACCAGGTGGAAGGCACGCTGGGCAGGAAGATACTGCAAGGCTTGAGAGAACTCACGTTCGTGGACAGCCGTGGGAGGGTAGAGCTGAGGGAGTTGAAAATGCACGTGTACAGGGTTGAGGGGTTCTCCGGGCATAGCGACAGGAGGCAGCTTGTATCTTACCTGAAGAGGGTAACACCGACGCCAAGGAAGGTAATCCTGAACCACGGCGAGAGGAACAAAATGAAGACGTTCGCTAAAAGTCTTGAGAGGCTCTTCCCCAACGTGGAGATATACGCTCCTGAAAACCTTGAATCGATCAGAGCTGTTTAGATAGAATCGAATGATTATTCAACAGTTTATTGAAGAGAAAAATTAAAATACTGCAGCCTCTAAGCACTTACATGATGAGCTCGGTAATAGATGAAAAGGACTTGGAGATAATAAAGATGCTGGAAAATAACGCCCGAATGCCGTTAACTAGGATAGCAGAGAAGGTCGGCATGAGCGACGTTGCCATTAGGAAGAGGTTGAAAAGGTTAGAGGACGAGGGCATAATAAAGGGTTACAGGCTCCGACTGGACCACTCGAAGCTGGGCTACAGGGCTAGAGCTATCATAGGCTTCAACGTTGAAGCTGCTAGGCTCCTTGAAGTGATTAAGGCTCTCACGGAACTGCCGGAGGTCAAGTTCCTGGCCGTTACATCCGGCGATCACATGGTAATCGTGGACTACTGGGCCAAAGACAACATTGAGCTAGAAAAGTTCGTAAACGAGATCAAGAACAAGTACGGCGCACGCGACGTAATGCCGTCACTAGTTCTGGAAATGATTAAAGAATAAAGTAATAAATTAAAGTAATAAATTGAAAAGGTAAATTTAATATTTTTATTTTAGTCTTTCTTGGTAATCCAACAGGGAACCTGGGATTTTAGCTGCTAGATGGGAGGACGCTTATCGTCTTGTATCGTCTTCAACACTAGCATTGTGTGAGTTTGCACTACGTCACTGTGCTCCGGCATGTACCTTATCAGAAACGAGGTCAGCTCATCCCACTCTCGTGCCCACACCTTGAGAAGGAGATCGTACTCGCCAGTAATTATGTGAGCCTCCTCAACCCAGGGGAGGCCCTTCCGAGTGTAGCAATCTTCAACGATTTTTTCTGCCAGTAGCTCCTGATTCGACTTATCGCCTCGAAGACCCCCCGTCCTTCTGACCTTAACGAGTACAAAAGCGACGTACTTGTAACCGAGTTTCCGCAAATCTACGTCTGCCCTATACCCCTTTACGACCCCCTCCCGCTCTAGCCTATCAAGCCTCTCACTCAGCGTTGTTCTAGCCGCCCCAATGCTCTTCGCTACCTCGGATAGAGGAACTCTCGCGTTAGCTAGCAGCGAGCGAAGCAAAACTTTATCCAGCTCATCCAACTGCATACGCTAATCGGCTCCGGCGGCCACTTTAGATTTTCCCCGGTACGTGCCTTTTCAGAAGATCTGAAGACCCTGTGGTGGGGCCGCCGGGACTTGAACCCGGGTCCCTCCGCGGCGCTCAACCTACGCGGGATCCCGAGGCTAAGCCTCCCGAGCCGCGCATCCTACCAAGCTGGACTACGGCCCCTTTGCTGCTCTAATGTTGCAAGCTTAAGAATTTTCTGCACCAGTGTAAGCTGAAGAGATTTCTGCCCCGACATCAGAGTGTCTAACAGGAAAGAGCCTGACCGTCAACTTTCGCTGAAGCCTTTCAGAACCATCGAAACTCGCGTGCTCGAGCGAATAACCGCGGGCGGATGGGTAGCCACCTTGTAGCAAACAGTTTAAAACAGCCGGTTCTTTTCCGTTTGGATGCGATGGAGCGAGGATGAGATAACTGATAAGCTCGTTAAGAAAATGAAAAGTGAAAAAAAGGTGAAGGATAGTAGGATTCTGGAAGTTGTGGAAGAGGTTTTTGATCACAGAACCTTGATGGCGCTCTACAAGCTATTGAATGATGGAGTCATAAAGAGGGTTTACGGGGCAGTTGCGGCCGGGAAGGAGGCGAGGATATACTGGGCTCAAGGTTCGCAAGACGAGGATCTTGCTCTGAAGATCTACCTCGTAACAGCTTCGGAATTTCGAAGGGGTAGGCTAGCCTACCTAGAGGGTGATCCCAGGTTCAGGAGGCTTAGGGGCGACGTAAGGAAAATCGTTGAAGCGTGGTGCTCGAAGGAGTACAGGAATCTGATCAGGGCTTGGGAAGCTGGGGTGAGAGTTCCCCGCCCGATCGCTAGGAACGGCAACATACTGGTCATGGAGTTCATCGGAGATCCGGAAGCTCGCGGTAGACCGGCGCCGCTGCTGAAGGACGTAGAGCTCGACGACCCCGCCCCTGCTTTTGAAACCCTGAAACAGTACATTATTGCTTTATACAGAAAGGCCAAGCTCGTGCACGCGGATCTATCCGAGTATAACGTTATGGTAAGAGGAGATGAGCTAGTGCTCATCGACTTCGGCTCAGCAGTTGACACGCGGCATCCGAGAGCTCTGGAGTTCCTAGAGCGGGATATTCGTAACATATTCCTCTACTTCGCTAGACTCGGCGTTGAAACGGGTGATCCCAGGAATTTCCTGCAACAGTGCTTGCAAGAGCGGTAGCTGCAGGCACAGGCCTAAAACGGTGGTGTAATCCCGCCAGGCAAGTCCGGCTCAGATCCCCGATTACCTAACCGTCTCCTGAAGCCCCTCCCTGCCGGTATTAAGGGGCGCTACGAGCGTTGCGTCACATGGATGTGCCTTCCAGCACCTTCTTGAGCCCCTCTGTGAGTCTCATGCTATCCAGTTTCTGGACTTCGCCGCCGGAGTACCTGTATATGATGTCCCCCTTCTCGTCACGCTGGAACTCCCAGGGGGCTACGAGTACGACGTCTCCCACCTTCATCCAAACCCTCTTCTTATACCTCCCAGGGATCCTGCATAGCCTGACCTTTCCATCCTCGCAGAGGACTCTCGCTCGATCGTAGCCTAGGAACTGCTGGATAACGCCCAGTAGCATGTCCTTACCGTTGGGCAGCGGCATACTGTCCTTCCTTTCTTCCTCTCCCTTTCTTTTAGGCACGAACGTTCGCGCGTTTTCGTTGTCTTTATATCTTGCGCTACCTGGCTGGTCGGACGAGCGGAACTGGATACGCCCGGCCGTTAATGAAGGCCAGCATCACTTGCCCCCCCTCGATCAGCCAGCTCGGTTTCTTAGCGAGCGCGAAGGAGATGGCGTTGCGAGAGCGTGTGAGTACCACATCGACGTTCTCGCCTGTTACAGAAGCTACAATAGCGGGTTCCAGCTCCTCCCTTCTGAGTATAACGCGGCTCCTCTCGATCAGTTGCCTCACGTTGCTTAACGTGCGCTCGTCGTACGTCTGTAAGCAGAGCGCTCTCACGCCTTGCCGCGCGACTTCAAGGACGTAGTATACTCGTTGCTCAAACTCAATGATGTCACCCGGCCTGAAACCCGGTAGAAGGACTCTTAGAGTAATCCTGGCGACAGGCTTACCCGATACGCTGCCAGCAGATTTACGAGTCTCCAGAATGGAAGCGAAGAGCTCGCGCTTTAGCGCGCTCACAGCTAGTCGAGCGCTGGGTTGAGAGGAGAATACGAAGTCGACACCTCCCTCCCTCTCCTCCACCTCGAACAGATCGAGGCTCCCACGCCATCTAGCGCTTAAGCCTCGTTCCACGATCCTCTTGACTTCCTCCACCTCACTGGCTGTTAAGGGCCTCCCCCTAGCCCGCACCTGGATGCGTGCGGCTTCTCTCCTCGACTTTGCCATGATGCAATCTGAGCACAGAGCCCACTGCACGTGCAGTGCAGCCTCGTGCAACTCCTCTTGAGGCGCCACGCTCTCCTCAGGGGTGCTCACCACTCTGATTGTCACGCGATCCCCCTCCACGAGGCTCACATCCAAAGAGCGGATCCTACCCCTGGTCTTTCCTCTCCTCTTCACTTCGGCCTTCACAGCCTCGACGATAGGGTCGCCCCCAGTCGCTTTCCTCCACTTACCCCCCAGCTTGTAAGCCCCGCACACCTTGCACACTGTCACCTCGATTGTGTGGGGCACCTCAACGGAGCTCCACCTTGCTTTGAAACATTCTTCGCAAACCCCGTTGTAGAGCTCTCTAACCTCTTTACCGCAGACGGGGCATAACCTGGACAGGAGGTCATTTTTCCCCGGCGCCAAGCCCGTCACCTCAGTATCAACTGTACGTGCAGCACCCCGCCAATTCTTACCGCTGCTAAGTTGATGATCGGTATGCGCTTCGCGAGCTCAGAGACAACCCTATCGCCAAACGCGTTAATCATTGTCGCCCCCTCAAGGTACTCCCAGAGGCGATCAAGAGGCACCCTTTCACCTGCGTAGAACTCCGGGCGTATCGGAAGCTTGAAACTACCGGTATCGAGCTCTCTCCCGAGAAGCTCTTCATCGCACACAGCCACCAGCATATCTCCGCCTTGCCTGTGCACTTTCACGTAGCACCATGCATTCATTCGCGACAAACATCGAGCGTGTCAAGGTTAAAAATGTTCTTTCGGTAGCGCAAAGTTGATCTTACCCGGGGGGACATGAAAACGGGCCTATGAAGAAGGCTGGTATAGCTGCCCCCTGATGAGCGACACCAGAGCCGAGGCCCCTATGCTAGCCTCCTATCCTTCAAAACAACGATGCCCTTCCCGGGCTTTATCTGAAACTCGTAGACTGCAGGATCAGCCGGCCTCCACCGCATCTTTCTCACCCAGATCGTCCTCGTGTACCTGTTACCCACGTAACGGAGGCCTAGCACTAAGATTCCTGCCGCCAGGAACTCCTCAACTCCGAAGCGGCTGAGCTGAGTTGAACCCGTTGGGATCTCCGAGGTGATTAAAGTAGTGGCCCCTATCTTCCGCTCGATGCTCACTAGCAAGCTCCTGACGTAGTCCCGCATCTTCACAACGCTCTCCTCCTCCACCACCAGAGGGGCGATAGGGTCGATCACTAGCCTCTCGGCACCCACTTCCTCAACAGCCTCTTTCAAGTTGCTCACAATGGAGTCGACCACCGATTCCACAGGCTTACTTCGCACACGCTCGATGAAATCGGGTAGCAGAGTAACGACGTAGAGCTGCCCGGTCTTTATCAGCGGCTCGATGTCCCAGCCGAAGGATTTCGCGCCCTCCACGAAGCTCTCGTACTCCTCGTCCACCAGGAGATAGACACCGCTCTCCCCCTTCGCAATGCCATGCAGCAGGAAGTTGAGCGAGAAGAGGGTCTTCCCGGTACCAGTCTCGCCGGCAACAAGGTACGTCCTCCCCTTTATGAAGCCCCCACCTATGACATCGTCTAAGCCCTCGATGCCCGTCTCCACGAGCTCCAAGCTCCCTCCCTTACACCTCAATAGGGTTGGTGTTTTAAGGAGAGCGCATTGTAGACAAGTCTCTCGCTAGCACCTAAAACGTTGATGGCGATGTCCCCGATCAAATCGTCTGAGGGGGCCGCCTTTGATGCGTTGAGCTTGATGCAGAGCGCGTGCTTCAACGTCTCCTTCTCAAACCTCGTTGTCACTTTGCCGACGGCTATGGCCTGTGCCACGGCGAATGCGATGAAGAACCTTTTGAAGCCCTGGATCTTCTGCGCAAGCTGGGGGAAAGCCTCCTCGAGTCTAGCAAGAAGGGTGGAAAGCCGCTCTTCGGACTTGAACCCCATCAGGACGGCCGTCGCCTCCAGCCTCGCGATTCGGAACACCGCGTTTTCATCCACAACCCCCATCTCCTCTGCGACTGCCCTCTCACCCTCACCGGCGAGTAAGCGCTCAGCAGCTCGCTCAGCCCTCAGCTCTACGTTGAGGAACTTCTCGTAGAAGTCCTTGTACTCATTAGGGTCGAGACCCAGGCCGTACCTCGCGACTACGTAGACGGTGCAAACCTCCTTATCGAAGATGTTGATCTTGGTGCGACCCCTTATCGGCTCGATGCCCCTCTGACTGTAGATTCTCTCGAGCTCGAGGACTAGATCCTCCCTCGAGCGGAGTTCGCCCCGGAGGGCTTTAGAGATGAGGTCGAGGCAGGCGTTGATTCGTTCAGAGTGCAGCGCCTTCACTCGTGCGCCCCCTGGCTTCGATCTCAACTCTGCAGGGCAGCGAGATCTTGGACGATGCTCTGCGTAGGGCTTCTTTCGCGTGCTCGAGGCCGCTCTTGTTGACCTTCACCAGCAGTACGGCTTGTCCCGCCTCCACTCTCGCCGCTCTACCGATCGGCGTGCCGAAGGAGAGGCGCATGCCGTCCTGGAGACGGTCGGCTCCGGCCATGGCCATCATCTTGTTCTCCCGAATTATGTGGTGGGGGAACACCGTTATCTTCATGAAGTAATTCTGCTCGCCCAGCTTCGTGGACAGGTATTTGTTGGCTATCTGCCTCGCAGCCTCCAGAGCGTTCTGCCTGATCTGCCCGGGCTTCATGGTCACCAGCTTCAACGTGTACTCGAACTCGCCCTTCGGGTTGCCCAGCTCGAACTTCGGTATTGTGACGGGCGGTATGCTCTTGATGTACTCCAGCCTAGTGTAGGGTGGAGTATCGAACCTCCTGTAGCACCTTCCGGGTCTAAGCGGCATGGCTGCTCTCCCTGCTCAAGCTTTCATCGGTTATATGCGTTGTGGTCGCTCCGAGGCCTTGAGAGCTTGTATGCGCTCGTACGCTCCTCTCAATGCACCGAGTAGCATCCTAACGTCGGCGTCAGTGGGGGTCGCGCCGCCGAGAAGCCTCTTCATCATGAGGCACGCTCTCTCAGCTCGATCCTCCCTTTCCCCCAGCTCCAGGAGGAGCAGCTTGAGGTACCGCAGGAGTACCTCCAGCTCCTCCCTTCTAGGCATCCTTTCCCGCTGCCACGCCGGGGCTGTCTGGACCGTCTGCTTGTAGATCTCGTAGAAGAAGACTGCGGCCGCGTGGGAAACGTTCATTATCGGGTACTCGGGGTTTGCCGGGATGATCGAAACGATGTCGCAGAGGGAGAGTTCCTCGTTCGTAAGACCTATGTCCTCTCTACCCAGCACGAGCAGGACCTTCCCCTCCTGCTCGGCTATCCTTCTGGCGAGCTGGTCCGGAGGGATCCAGCGGCGCACGAGGTCGAAATCCCTCGTGGCGACACCGGTGGTGCCTACGATAAGGTCGAACTCCCTCCTTAGCTGAGCAAGGTCATCGACGATGCGCGCGTTCGCGAGAACATCTTGAGCGTGAGCGGAGAAACGGTAGGCTTCATCGCCGATGCGGCATCTGGGTTTCACAAGGATCAGCCTTGTTAACCCAAAGTTCTTCATGCAACGCGCTACGTAACCCACGTTGATCTCGTAGAGGGGTTCGACGAACGCTACCGAAACGTTGTTGAGGCGCACGTAGCCACTGAGCGACTGAGCTCAAAACGTTGACTCTAGCTGGAAGTTTAACTCGGCGCGAACGATAGTTCGTAGGAGCAAACTGTTTTTGTGAGAGCCTCTTAGTGGCCACTAAGCTCGAGGTAGGATAAAAGAAAAGGCAGAGGTGGTGATCGAGCTTAATCGACAGTTCAACTCGCTGGTCGGTGAATCTCAAGCGGCGATGGGGGCGGTACTACGCGGAAAGGTGGATGGAAGGTGAAGGTGGCTGGTCAGCCGAGACAGATCATATCACCGGTCCAATCGTCTCTTCGTCATCACTCGTAGAACGGTGGCCTGCGGCCCCCATATAAATATTAAGCTGCTGGGGACTCGTGAAACCGGTGGTCATGTGCAGCCGGCAGCACACTTGCGGTCTCCAATCCTAGTAGTACTGGGCCACGTAGATGTTGGGAAGACGACACTGTTGGACAAGATAAGGGGAACGGCTGTTGCGAGGAGGGAGCCGGGGACCATGACGCAGCACATCGGAGCATCGTACCTACCGTGGAGCGCGCTCGAGAGCATGTGTGCTCCGCTAACCAAGCAGCTCCGCACAACGGTTAAGATACCGGGCTTCCTCGTGATAGACACGCCCGGCCATGAGGCCTTCTCGAACCTCCGGCGGCGGGGTGGTAGCGTAGCTGACCTTGCGATTCTCGTCGTGGACGTAAACAGAGGGTTCGAGAAGCAGACCTACGAGGCGATTGAGCTGCTGAAGTCGAGGCGAGTGCCATTCATCGTCGCGGCAAACAAGATTGATAGGATCCCCGGCTGGGAGCCCCACCCTGGAGCCCCGTTCGTTCAGAGTTTCGCGCTGCAGGATCCCGACGTGCAGATGAAGCTTGAAGAGCTCCTCGCGAGTGTTATCGTTGATCTAAACAAGGAGGGCTTCATGGCGGATAGGTACGACAGGATCAGGGATTTCACGAAGACTGTCGCGATAGTCCCTATCAGCGCGCTTACGGGCGAGGGCATAGCAGACTTGATGCTGGTTCTGGCAGGGCTTGCCCAGAGGTACTTGATCAACCGGCTCCACGTAGCAGAAGGCCCGGCAAAGGGGGTAGTGCTCGAAGTGAAGGAGACGCCCGGTCTGGGGACTACCGTGGCTGTGATCCTGTACGATGGTGTTCTAAGGAAGGGGGATACCGTTGTCGTAGGGGGCCTGGAGAAGACGATTGTGACGCGAGTTAGAGCGATTCTCATGCCCAAGCCGCTCGACGAGATGAGGTCGCCAGAGGACCGCTTCTACCTGATGGATGAGGTGAGAGCGGCCGCGGGAGTTCTTGTAGCCGCCCCAGACCTTGACGGAGCAATCCCCGGTGCCCCATTTCTAGCCGCCCCTACAGATGAGGAAGTGAAAAGATTGATCGGTGAAGTCGAGGAGGAGGTAAAGTCCGTCAGAGTCGCGCGAGACACTGTGGGCGTCGTCGTTAAGGCGGATACGTTGGGGACGCTAGAAGCTCTCGTCGGTTACCTACGCAGGTTCAACGTGCCGGTGAGGTATGCGGACGTGGGGCCGGTCGTGAAGCGTGACGTGGTAGAGGCTGAAATCGTCAAGAACGCTGATAGATTTAGAGCGGTCATCTTGGCCTTCAACGTAAAGGTCACAGAGGAGGGCGAAGTTGAAGCGAAGGCTCGCGGTATACGGATCTTCCAAAGCAACATAATCTACCAGTTGGTCGAGGAGTACTTGAAGTGGTACGAGAGCGAGAGGGAGAGCGAGAAGAGGGCAGAGCTCGGTAGGCTGATTCTTCCCGGGAAGATCCAGCTCCTCCCCGGCTACGTGTTCAGGAGGAGTGACCCAGCGATCGTGGGAGTGAAAGTCCTTGCAGGTAGAGTGCGCCGAGGCTCCCCTCTCATAACGAGGGAGGGTCGGGAGGTGGGTGAGGTCATGCAGATACAGGTGCAGAGAAAGCCGGTCGATGAAGCGGTCAAAGGACAGGAAGTTGCGGTCTCGATCCGGGGGAAAGTTATCATCGGAAGGCAGGTTAAGGAGGGTGATATCCTCTACGTGGACGTTCCCCTCGAGCACATCAACAAGCTGCTTGAGAAGTTCGCAGGGGATTTGAGCGAAGAGGAGGTAGCTCTCCTGAAGAGCCTCCGGGCCTTCAAACTAGGCTTCCTGGATACGCTGCCCCCATAGCCCAATCGCCAGCAAAATTTCAAATACCATTAAAGGGGCAGTCTGCCGATGGTCTCGTTCAAGGTCGTTATAGCGAATCCGAAAACTGGGCGCTCGGAGCAGGTAGAGGTTACGGGGCAGAACGCGGCCAGGCTGATAGGCCTTCGCATCGGCGATGTCTTCGACGGAAGTATAGTGGGAAAACCCGGTTTGAAGCTAAAGATCACCGGCGGTTCGGGGAAAGCGGGAGAGCCGATGCTACCCTTCCTGCCGGGCGGAGTGAAGCGCTACCTTCTGCTTTCACGTCCGCCGGGCTACCACCCGAAGGATAGGGGCGAGAGAAGGCGTAAATTCGTTCGCGGCAACATGATTACGGAGGACATAGTCCAGATAAACACGATAATCGTCGAAGGCGGTGATGAAGTTGGAGAAGGGAGTGGAGCTTCGTCAACCCCTGGTTAACATAGGGACAGCTGGCCATGTGGATCACGGTAAAACGACGCTAGTTGAAGCCCTAACGGGAATTTGGACCTCCAGGTACTCGGAGGAGTTGAAGAGAGGTATAACGATAAAGCTAGGCTACGCTGACACCACCATCCTGAAGTGCCCCTCCTGCCCGCCGCCACAGGCGTACTACACTTCTGCGACAGCTCCGCGGGACGGTAAGTGCAAGTACTGCGGGAGCGAGCTTGTTCCAGTCAGGAAGATCTCATTCGTCGATGTCCCGGGCCACGAAATGCTCATGGCAATTATGCTAGCTGGTACGGCGCTGATGGATGGCGTCCTACTGTTAGTCGACGCGTCGCAACCCTGTCCCAGGCCACAGACGAAGGAGCACTTCATGGCCCTATCGATTGCGGGCGTTCGGAACTTGATTGTTGTGCAAAACAAGGTAGACATCGTGCCGAAGGAGAGAGCCAAGGAGAACTACGAGGAGATCAAGGAGTTTCTCTCCGGTACGTGGGCTGAGAAGGCACCGATAATCCCTGTCTCGGCACTGCACCGGGTCAATATTGACGCTCTGATATGGGCTATCGAGAGGTACATCCCCACCCCCTCCAGGGACCTGAGTAAGCCGCCGCTCATGCTCGTTGCAAGGAGCTTCGACGTGAACAAGCCCGGGACATCCGTGGAGGAGATCAAAGGGGGTGTGATCGGTGGGATGGTAATCCAAGGCAAGTTCGAAGTGGGCGACGAGATTGAGATCAAGCCCGGCATCAAGGTTCAGGTGCGTAGGGGGGAGGTGAGGTACGAGCCGGTTATCACTGAGATAACCAGCTTAAGGTCTGGTGAGGAGGAGTTGGACGTAGCCTACCCTGGAGGGTTGATAGGCGTAGGGACGAAGCTGGACCCCAGCATGACGAAAGGGGATAATCTCATGGGATGCGTAGTTGGGCGCCCGGGAGAGACCCCACCAGTGTACAACCAGCTGGAGGTTGAGTACCAGCTCATGGAACGCATCGTGGGTTTCGAGAGAGAGATTCGCGTGGAGCAGCTCAGGAGGGGTGAACCCCTCATGCTCAACGTGGGGACGGCGGTCACAGTTGGCATCGTAACCTCAACCAAGGGTGATACAGCATCCCTCTCGTTGAGGTCACCTGTCTCAGCGTTCCCCGGGGCAACGGTTGCTATAAGCCGCCAGATCGAGGGACGGTGGAGGCTCATAGGGTACGGTAGAATACTCGGCTAGCAACCTTGATCTATTAAGCCGGGTGTTCTCGCTTATCACCCCGAGCCGGTGCTCGCTGAATTGCGCTACGCGAATCCTAGAGCATTCCCGCTGCTCTGAATAAGCTGGCGAGAAGCCAGGATACTGCCATTGCAGCTGCCATACCAGCAATCGATTTCTTCCAGCTTAGATCGCCAATCACCTTGAAGGTTAGGAGCGTGAGAATCATGTTCCATATCGTTCCGAAGTAGCTCATTGCATCGAGAAGGTACCGAAGGGGGATGCCGATGTGCGAGGAGGTAAGGTCAAGCCTGTACAGGTAGGCCGTTAAAGCGAGAAGTCTCGGGTAAGCGCCGGGCTGGCTTACGAGTTCTATAGCGGGAACGATTCGTGATGCGATCACGTAGGACACTAAGAAGACAGAGAATGCTAGAAGCTGAGAAGAGAGGATGTAGCCTGTCGCGGAGAATACAGTAAATCCCTCGATCCTTGAGCCGAAGATGTACATTATGAACCAGTAGATGACGAAGAGTATGAACCAGAAGACGAAAAGGGTGGCGGCTCTCATCGAGACGTAGCCTGCGATGTTCGAGTAAAACATGTCGAGCAGTGATTCTCTCTTGCCATCCGCGACAATCGTGACACCAGTCACCAGTTGAGCAGCGATCAGGGTCTGAATCGCGAAGGTGATAGAGAGCAGGATGGCTGGTGCGGAAGCGTCCGGCGAGAACTTCACTTCCTCAACAAGCTTAAAAGGCTCGAGGTACATCTGGACCGTCCTTCTTCCAGCTCTCGCGAGGGCTTTTGTGAAGGCGCGTGCTAAGCGCCCGAGAGCCTTCACCCTTTGTACGTTCAAACTCCCACCAACGTCGTTGTATACTCGATACCCGGGATACCGCGGATCATTGTTACAACCTTATCGAGCTCGCTGAGCGAATCAACCTCCACTATTATCACGGCATCCCAAGCACCGTATGTGATGTAAGCCTCCTTAACGCCCTTGATTTCCTTGGCTTTGAACACTACGTCGTACTCCATGCCCGTCCTTATCGTCGCCAACACGAACGCTAGCACCGGCCTCTTCAAGAGTCTCAACCCTAGATAGCGGCCTAATTTTTAAGTTTCCTTGCTCGGGGCAGTCTGCTCCAAAGCTACTTATATATTCTCCAGCCAGTAGGTTGGTGCGAGTAGGCTATGAGCATTGATCAAGCTCCCGAGCTTTGGGTGGAGAAGTACAGGCCACGCAGATTGGATGAGATGGTAGATCAGAGGGAGATCGTTGCGAGGTTGAAGGAGTTCGTGAAGGACAAGAACATACCGCACCTTCTCTTCGTCGGGCCCCCTGGCACGGGTAAAACGACTGCAGCACTCTGCGTGGCGTACGAGCTGTACGGAGAGCACTGGCGCGATAACACCCTGGAGCTGAACGCTTCAGACGAGAGGGGCATTGATGTGATTAGGACGCGCATTAAGGATTACGCGAGAACGATGCCGATCGGCGAGGTCCCGTACAAGCTGATAATCCTCGACGAAGCGGACAACATGACCGGCGACGCTCAGCAGGCGTTGAGGCGCACGATGGAGCTTTTCTCTAGGACGGCCCGCTTCATCCTCATCGCCAACTACGCCTCGAAGATCATTGAGCCGATACAGTCAAGATGCGCGATCTTCAGGTTCCAGCCGATACCTAAGGAGGACTTCATCGGCCGGCTCAGCTACATTGCTGAAAGAGAGGGGGTGAAGGTGACGCGGGACGGCCTCGAAGCGATCTGGGAGGAAAGCGCCGGCGATATGAGGAAAGCCATCAATACGCTGCAAGCGGCGGCAGCCATAGCCAGCGTGGTTGACGCGGACACCGTCTACAAGGCTATCGGGAAGGTGACGCCCACTGAGGTGCGGGAAATGCTCAAGCTGGCGCTCTCCGGGGACTTCCTCGGGGCGCGGGAGAGGCTGAGGACTCTGCTGTACTCCTACGGCTTGTCGGGCGTCGACGTTGTCAAGCTAATCTACAGGGAGGTGACCTCCGCCAGGGGGGGCTTGGATTTGGACGATAAATCGCGCCTCGAAGTAATGGAGCTTATAGGGGAGGTCAACTACAGGCTTGTTGAGGGCGCGGACGACGAGATCCAGCTAAACGCCCTTCTGGCTAAGCTAGCGCTGGTAGGGAAGGGAGCCCATAATGTCCGCTAGAGTCGGCATCTGGGTTGAGAAGTACAGGCCGAGGAAGATCGACGACGTCGTCGGTAACCCTGAGGCTAAGAAGGCTTTCGTCGCCTGGCTTAATAGGTGGTTGGCGGGAAACCCTCCCGATAAGAAGGCGATCCTCCTCTACGGCCCGCCTGGCTGCGGCAAGACCAGCCTCGTCCAAGCGGCCGCCAACCAGCTGGGGTTGGAACTGGTCGAGGTGAACGCCAGCGACGTGAGAACTTCAGAAGCGCTGCGGAGGAAGGTCCTCAGAGCTGCCACGGAGGGGGTTTTAGCCGGCGCTAGGGGTAAGATAATCCTCCTCGACGAGGTGGACGGTATCGACCCGCGAGCGGATAGAGGAGGGCTTGAAACGATCTTTGAGATCATCCAGAAGTCGCGTTACCCCGTGGTGCTGACGGCTAACGACCCTTGGGATCCAAAGCTCCGAGAGCTTAGGAACTACTGCGAAATGGTGGAGTTCAGGAAGCTCGGCAAGCGGGACGTGATGAAGGTTCTCAGCGAGATCTGCAAGAAGGAGGCTGTAGAGTGCGACCCGGCCGTTCTCGACGCTATCGCTGAGAACAGCGAGGGCGATTTGAGGGCCGCTATTAATGACCTCCAGTCGATTGCTGAGGGGCGGAGGAGCGTGAAGCTGGAGGACCTTGAAATCCTCGGCTACCGCGCTAAGCAGCTGAACATGTTCGAGGTCGTGCGCGCCGTCTTGACCGCTAAGCGTCCTGAGGCAGCCCGCTCCGTTCTTAGCATGCCATCCCTCGATTACGAGATGCTGATGCTCTGGCTCAACGAGAACATCCCGCACCAGTACTCACCCAGCCTTACAGCGATCTCCGACGCCTACGACGCGCTTTCGAAGGCGGACGTCATGCTGGCCCGGATAAAGAGGAGGCAGGCTTGGACCCTCCTCCCCTACGCGCTGGATCTAATGACGGTCGGTGTAGCATCAGCGCGGGATAAGCCCCCCTTCAAGTTCGTCAAGTACGAGTTCCCCAAGAAGCTGAGGCTGCTCGCATCGACGAAGGAGGAGAGGGAGGAGAAGCTAAGAGTTTTTCGGGCGATTGCTCGCGCCTGCCACACGTCGCTCCGCACAGTCATGCTCGAGGTCGCCCCGTTTCTGAAGCTGATCTGCGAGAACGATCCTGAGCGGGGCTCTAGGATAGCTGAGAGCCTCGGGATACCCCCCGACACCCTATTCAAAGCGCTCGGAGTTGAGCGCCGCCCAGCTAAACCGGCCGCCCCCTCTAGGCCGAGGCGCCGCGCTTAATCTCCTCCCTCACCATCGCTATGAGCTCCCGCTCCAGCGTTTGCAGGGGGATTGCGGACAAGCCCACGAGGGTCGTCCTCCCCCTCTGCCCCTTGCCCGAGCGCTCCGCTGACACTATGCCCATCCTCTTAAGGTTCTGCACGTACTCCCACACGGTCGTGTGCCGCCTCGGCGGCACCCCGTACTCCTCGCACACCTCCTGGTACTCCATCTCTAGCAGCCCCATCGGGATCTTGCTTACGAACCTCTTGCGCTGTAGCAGCCGAGCGAGAGCGAGTAGTAGCAGCTTCTCCTCCAGCTTTAAGTTCCGGAGAACCTCCCTGGGGATCGGCATGATGTCGCTGTACGCCCTCCTCACGTCCTCCGGCTCGATAACGCTCCTCCCCTCACTCTCAGCGTACTTCCCCGCCCTGTAGAGCAGCTCGATTGCCAGCCTCGCATCCCCCCTGCCACCCTTATCGTAACCCACGAGCTCCGCGATCATCCCTATCACCTCGTCGCTGGCCGCCGACTCGTACAGTGCTCCTTCCTCGAGAATCCTCCGCCACAGGATGTCCATGAGCTGCTGCGAGGTGTAGGGGTAGAAGCGGATGAGGTTATGCTGCAGCGTGCTCTGTATCGAGGGGTCGAGGATCAGGAACTGGAGGTCACGGAAGACAAACATTATACCAGCCCTGTGGACGGTATCGCCGACTACCTCGCTCAGCCGCGTCAAGTTGTACAAGGTATCCTCCCTACCCCCGGCGATGTAGTCCGCCTCATCGATCGTGACTACGAGGTACTTGTTGGCGTTCTTAAGGTGGTTCCAGATCATGTACAGCAGCTCCTCCCTGGAGTAACCGCGCCGAGGCACGTTCAAACCCAGATCCCTCCCGATCTTCTGGAGCACCGAGAAGAATGAGCGGTTTGCGTGGCAGTTGACGTAGGAGTACCTGATTACTGCGCCCCCGCGGGTCTTCAAACCATCAATGCTTTCACCGAACTTCTTGGCCACAGCCGTCTTACCCGTACCCACATCGCCCACGAGTATGACTCGCACGAACACTGAGCCAGGGTTCGCCAGGAAGGGCTTGAAGTACTCCCTCAGCTGCCTCAACTGCTCCTCCCTGTGCGGGAGGTTTTTCGGGATGTAGTCTACCTGCAGCTTGCTCTCGTCCCGGAAGATCCTACTTCCAACCCATAGACCGTCGTAGGACATTCCCACTACCTTAACCTTCAGCTCTAGTAAGAGAGAATCAAACAGAGCTGCTTAAAGACTTTACCGCAGCCGGTGTGGAACACGAGTGAGGCATCGGTAGGTAAAAACCCCTTTTTAAAACGTAAAAGGATGCCTGTACCAATGCTGAGGGTCCCGTGCCTGTAACCGCGTCGAATATGTATCTGTCCCCCGGATCGAAAAGCGCGGCTACTACTTACGAGCGCGCTTTCTAGACTAGACGGCGAGCAGGAGCAACCAGTTCCCTTCATCTCTTCGTAGCAACACGGTTCGTGCTCTGACCCCGTTTCGATCGGTCAGGTTCAGCTGCCTCGCTCGCAGCGCTATGAGCTCCTCCAACTTGCGCCTATCTAAGAGCCCGCCCGTTCGGGCCTCGACATTTCTCAGCTTTACGCCCAGGCGTGCGGCTTGAGCTAGCAGCTCATCCACAGCTGCTTCGAGGCTACCCTCGGCTGAGGCTAAAACCCTGCGGACGCGCAAAAGCCCCCGCACTGGGTACTGCTGGAGCAGGTCGATGAGGTGGTCGTGGCCAAGGCTGCTGTACACGACAATGCCCCCCTCGATGAGTTCCAGCTTGACGCCCCTATCGTGGGGGTAGAGGGCGTCCATGAGATCCCTCGCTACGCGCTTCTCCTTGCCCCGCTCCGTGCTAACCAGGAGCTTCGGCCCTCCGGTCACGGTGGACGCCCTTCAGGAATCTTGTTAAACCCCCCGCTCCCTCATGTGTCGAGGCGTCTTGAGGCTGAGGATCCCGCTCGGAGCCGGAGTCTTCGAGCTGGAGATCGCTTTGTGCAGCGTGCCCGATCTACTTCCACACGAGGAAGTGATTCCAGAGCACCTGAAGGGTCTGGTCAGCGCGTTTGCGCGCAGCCGCTACCAGAGGAACCCGGTGATCGTGGACGCGAGCAGTAACCTGATCCTGGACGGCACCCACCGGTGGGCTGCGATGAGGGAGCTCGGGTTCCCACTGATCGCGGCCTGCAAGGTCGACTACATGAGCCCCCTCGTGGAGCTGGACACGTGGGCCCGGGTGTACGACTGGGCGGGCGCAGACGTGGAGAAGGCGCTGGAGGGTTTCGAGGTGGAGCGGGTGGACCTCGAATCGGTGAGGGAGTCCGACCTCGCCGTCATCCACCGTAGACAGGCTTACGTGGTTCGGCACGAGGGGGTGAGAGACGCTTTCGAGAAGCTGCGAAGCCTGGAGCGGATGCTCGAGAAGCTGGCAAAGCGCCCCTCCGCTTACGTCCCCCGCTCAAGCTGGCCACTGTACACGCACAAGCCCCTCCTCATCCTCCCTCCATCACCCTCCAAAACCGACGTGCTAAAGGCGGCCCGCGAGGGCTACCTGATGCCCCCGAAATCCACGCGGCACGTCATCCCCGCCAGGCCCGTGGGAGTGAACGTGCCCCTGAGACTGCTGAGGAAGCGATCGCTCGACCCAGAGCTCTTCGAGGAGGTCCTCAGGCAAAGGCAGCTCCTCCTGCTTCAACCTCCCGTGATGCTGGATCGAGAGTACCAGGAAGTCCTGCTCATGTTCGCCTGAGGCGACAACCATGAGGGGCCGTTTCCTGGTGGGCTTCAGGTTCCCGGCGGAGCTGGAGAGCATCGAAGCGGTTGAACCGACCCTAAGCAGGGTTAAGGAGCTGCTGGAGCAGCGGGGCGCGATCCTGGACGGGTGGGAGTACGACCAGCCCGAGAACCTCCTCCTCATACACCTCCACTGCGAGCCCGAAGCGCTGCCGGAGGCGAAGAGGGTTGTGTCGGAAGCGCTGTGGAGGAGCCTGGGGTTGAGGAGCGAGCCGGTGATGCTGGGCCCCCGCGGCTTCGTTGACGTTGAGGAGGCCCTACCAAGCCCAAGCACACTCGGTTTCCTGATCAGGGTCGCCGCCGAGGGCGTTGAGCACAACGGGCTGGGGAAAGGTGTGCTGCCCCTCTTGATCCACTACCTGTGCGGCTTCAGCAGGGCGAGGACGTTACTGGCAGCTTCCTACCTAGGCCTCGACCCAGCGGAGGTCGACGCGGAGCTCTCGCGCCTAGCGGAGCAAGGCTACTTGAGCAGCGACTTGCGCGAACTGACGAGGGAGGGTGAGAAACTGCTGAACTCCCTTCTGCCGGAGCTCAGGATCCGGCCGCGAACACGATCGAGCGGAGGGATCGGTGTCGTCGACGAGGAGGGTTCGCTGGAACCCTTCAACCTCGATAAGCTGGCCGCGTCGCTGTACGGCTGCGGAGTGCCCTACGCTGCGGTTCCCACGGTTCTGGAGCACATCGAGAGGGCGCTGAGGGGCAGGAGGTACGTGTCAAGGAGGGTTCTCGCGCTGCTCATCCGCAGCCTGCTCGATGAGGTTCTCCCAGCCACGGGCTCTGCAGAGAGGTTTTACCACTACGTCTACGCGCTCGACAGGCTCTACGTGGAGGTGGATGGAGTTATCAGGAGGCTCTCCTGGAGGCTCCTACGGGAAGCTTCCCTCGAAGTGCTCAGCGAGCGAGGCTTGAAGCCGCCTCGGCGCCTAGTTCAGCTGCACGCTGAGCGGGTGGCGCAGGAGCTCCGGGAGCTGGTAGCGTCGGCCCCACTGCTCTACGAGGGGCGCGTGCTTAGGCTCGACGAGCTGAGGAGCATCGCCAGGTACACAGCCCCCAAGGTCTCATTTGCGTGGCTGGACTTGGCAGCCTCAGCTCCCGCCGAAGTGGCCGAGCGGTACAAGTCGCTGGCGCTGAACTACCTCGAGGCAGCGAGCGGCTGGGACCCGGGTGAGCGGAAGGAGCTCACTTCAAGGGCTCTACAGCTACTATCGTCGAGCATCGCGCTCAAACTTGGCCTACTCCCCTCGAACAGCACAGAGCTTAATCTGGGGGCTCTCCGCTCGGAGGTTGTAAAGCTTGGAACAGCCGACGTTAGGGCATCGCTGCTGAGGATCTGCAAGCTCGCCGCCCGTCTGATCCGCACCCCAGCCGTCCCGAGCCCCAGGGAGCAGCGGGGCTTCGAGCGCGCGCTGTCCGAGCTGCGCAAGGAGCTGGTAAAACTGCCTTTGTAGCGCAGGCTTATTAACGCTCCAGAGAGGGGTGGCCGATGGTGAAGCTGATCTACCTAGTCATTGACGGGGCTGCAGACTCCCCCACCGATCCTAAGACGAGCCTCGAGCTAGCGAAGACCGAAGCTCTCGACCGGATCGCCCGGCTCTCCCTCTGCGGTCTGATGTACCCCATAGCGAGGGGGGTTGCCCCGGAGAGCGACGCTGCTGTCATGGCCCTCCTCGGCTACGACCCGCACGTGTACTACACGGGTAGGGGGCCGCTAGAGGCCCTCGGGGCTGACATCGAGATTAGGGAGGGCTATGAGGTGGCCTTCAGAGCGAACTTCGCCACTATAGACGAGAGGACTCTCGAGATCCTTGATCGAAGGGTGGGGCGGAGCCTGCACTCCGAGGAGGCGCGCGAGCTGGCGAACGCCCTCGACGGGATGGAGCTAGGGGCTTACGACGGCTACGTGAGGGTCAAGGCCACGGTCGGGCACAGAGGAGTCGTAGTCGTCGGCAGCAGGAGCCACAGGCTCTCAGACGAAGTTGAGAACACCGACCCCGCCTACGCGAGGGTCGGCAAGATATCGGTCGCGAGGCCAACCTTCGAGAAGCGCGTAGCAGAGTGCAAACCCCTCGTCGACACGCCGGAGGCCCGGGCTACGGCGGAGCTCGTCAACATTTTCACGAGGAGGGCGATAGAGGTGCTGAGCAACCACCCGGTGAACAAGAAGAGGGAGGCGAAAGGCCAGCCGAAGGCCAACGTCATCCTCGTCAGGGATGCGGGTGGAGCGCTACCGAAGGTAGAGCCGATCGAAGCGCGCTTCGGCTTGAGGTTCGGCGCGGTTGTGGAGATGCCGGTCGAGAGGGGCATCGCGAAGCTGCTGGGAATGGAGGTCGCCGAAGTGGGGGAGCCCACCAGCGACAAAGCCGGTGACTACTTAACGAGGCTTCGAGCAACGCTCGATCTTCTACGCCGAGTGGATGCCGTCTACGTGCACCTGAAGGGCCCCGACGAGCCCGGCCACGACGGCTTAGCCGACGCGAAGGCCGGCGCCATAGAGGCCATCGACACCTACTTCGTCGCCCCCCTCCTCGAGAGAATCGACCTGAGCGAGACGGCTATCATCGTCACTGCGGACCACGCGACACCCCCACGGGCGAAAGCCCACACCGGCGACCCGGTTCCCGTCGCCGTCTACCTGCCCGGCGTCAAACCCGACGGCGTCCTACGCTTCACAGAGAAGGAGTGCGCCAGGGGTAGCTTAGGAGTAGTGGAGCACGGCTGGGAGCTCCTGCCCAAGTTCGTCGAGATCGCCCGAAAGCACGGCCTATTGAAGTAAAGGATTTTATCCTGATTCTCCTCTTTTTAGCGTGCATCGAGAGGCGGAGGTGAAGGCCCTCTTCTGGACCCTGCGCATCGGCGACGGCGTCAGGGTCTCCCAAATCAACCGGAACTCGAGAAGGGCCTGGCGCGTCGTACGCACGCTGGAGAGAATGGGTCTCGCCAGGGTTGAGCGACTGGGTCGTACCAAGCTGGTGAGGTTGACGGAGAAGGGGGAGCGAGTGAGGATGAAGCTCCTTGAAGCGCTCCGCGAGCTCAACGCTCCAGAACACGTTCTCCCCGGTGCCGAGCCGCTACAAGTTTCCGAGCTGAGAGCCTCCAGCCTGCCGGAGTGGCTTCGCGGCAATCCGTGGCTGCAGGTGATCGGAGAGAGGGGGAGAACGTGAAGCCGGCCTACGTGACGGTGGGCAAGCTCCTCTTAACGCTCACCCACCTCAAGTGCTTGAGGCTGGAGGAGCTGGCCCAGTGGGTCGGCCGCGAAGAGGCGGAGAGGCTCCTGGAGCGGGCTGCGAGGCACAGAGTCCTCCTGAAACCCCTGATCGCTGAACTGAGGCACCCCGCCGGCAGCCTCACCCTATCGCCCGGCCTAGCCCTCCTCTCAGGAGTTGAGTTCGCGGTTAACATTGAGCCGCTTACCGTGGGGGGCAGCCGGGACGACGACTTCCTCTGGGAGCTCCTCATCGAAGTGCCCCAGCTGCTGGAAGTCGAAAGGAGGCCAGTCCTCGTTGAGGAGCTTGACGCACGCTTCAGTAGGCACGCCCGAGAGGGGGTACTCTACGCGCTGGACATCATGGAGAGGGTGAGCAGCGTCTACAAGGTTCCCTTCATCGTCACGGGATCGGCGGGGCTCGCCAGCCTATGGCGCTGGCTCCACACCGTTATTAGGGCGAGAGGCTGGAGGGGCGAGGAGTTGGTGGTCGTGGACGGCGAGGTGAAGGTCCTGTGAGCGATTGCACGCCGGTTCGGGAGCTGAAGGTCCCCGGGGTGGGCAAGCTGACGCTCGAGAAGGTGGCCGAAGCCGTCCAGTGCGTCGAGGATCTAGCCCTCTTCAACCCAGAGGAGTTGGCTGAGAGGGCCGGGATTGAGCTGGAGAAAGCAGCAGCGATCGTCAGAGCCGCGAGGAAGCACGTGCGTGAAGCACGACAGGTTCAGCGCACGTTTAGGGGTCCAGAGTACGCGAGGATGCTCGAGGAACGCGACCTGCTGACGACCGGTGTTGGGGCTCTCGACGAGCTGCTGGGCGGCGGCCTGAGGGTTTGGGACATCTACGAGTTCGCGGGCGAGTTCGGCACGGGGAAGACCCAGCTCTGCCACCAGCTCGCTGTGACGGCCCAGCTGCCCCCATCCAAAGGGGGGCTTTCGGGGAAAGCCGTCTACATCGACACGGAGGGCACCTTCAGCCCGGGGCGGGTCGAAGCGATCGGCGACCGCTTCGGCGTTGAGGACGCGCTGGCCGGCCTGTACGTGGTTAGGCCGTTGAACGTGGACGAGCTGGAGGAGGCGGTTATCGAGGATCTACCCTCCCTACTCCGTGACAATGTACGGCTCATAGTCGTTGACAGCATCATAGCTCTGTACCGTGCCGAGTTCAAGGGCAGGGAGATGCTGGCAGCCAGGCAGCAACGGATCAACTACCTGCTGGACTGGCTTAAACGATACGCGAGGCGGTACGGAGCCGTCGTCGCGATAACCAACCAGGTGCTCTCCCAGCCGGTGCCCTGGGGCGTCGCGTTGAAGGTGCCCGCCGGCGGCAACATCATCGCCCACGCCTCAACGCACAGGCTGGTTCTACGGAGAGCTGGAGATGTATGGTTGATGGAGGTTCTCGACTCCCCCATCCTCCCACGCGGAGCGAGCGCGAAGTTCATGGTGACCGAGAAGGGCGTCGAGAGCGCCTAGGAGCCTCAGGCCGGAAACCTTTTCATCATGATCCAGCGCTGCAATGGGTCTTCATGGGCGATTAGAGCTTGCGCCAGGCACTTTAAACCTTGTCTCAATGTAGGAAACGTTTAATTGGGCTTCGGGGAGGGGCGTTGCTGGTATGCCGGCATCGCTTGACCAAGACTCGCTGCGCATCTACCCTAAACCCGATGAGATCCCCTCCAGCGTCAAGTCGATGCTCGAGGAGGGGGAGGAGGTTGTCGCTCTGGCGAAGACGGACATGGTGGGTGGAGACTACGGCGAGGAGCTCGTCGTTCTCACCAACCTTCGGCTCCTAGTGGTCAACGAGAGGCTCGTCGACGCGGTCCCCCTCGAAAAGATCACATCCGCCTCGATAAGGGGCTACATCAACACGTGCGTGCTAACCGTCGACACCGACGAAGGCCCCCGCAGCTTGGCGGTCTTCACTAGGGGGAGGCTGGAGGCGTTCGACAAGCTCGTCACGATAGTCAACAACCTGGTCGTCGGGAAAATCCCCTACCAGCTCCTCAAGGATCAGCTCCTCAGCAAGTCGAAGGTGGAGGAGCGTAAGAGCGTGAGAGCGGCTATCATCCGCCTGCTCGGGCTTCTCAAGCCGATCACCGGGATCTTCGTGGCAACGATCGTCGTGGCCGTCGCCATCAGAGTGGTTGGGCTCGTCCCGCCCTACCTGATGAAGATCCTCGTCGACGAGGTGCTGATGAAGAGCAGGGCGGATCTGCTCCTCAACGTGATCCTCGGGCTACTGGCCGTCAACCTCGTCAACACCGTGCTAAACTCGCTCAACGCCTACTTCAACACACGGTTCAACGTGGGCGTCACAAACACGCTCCGCAGCCACGTCTACAGGAAGCTGCAGGAGCTCTCCCTCACCCACTACGACAGGTTCGGGGCGGGAGGCCTCTGGTCGAGGATCGTTGACGACGTGAACAGAGTTCAGTGGTTCCTCTCCGCCGCCTTCATCCCGCTCTTCATCAACGCGGCGATGGTCGTGTTCGTCGGCATCATGCTCGCCACGATGAACCCATGGCTCACGCTGATCGCCCTCATGCCGATACCCGTGAGCGTGACCGGGAACCTCATCTACAGGAAGACGGCCAGCCGATACTACCACAGGCTGTGGCGGAAGTGGTCCAGGATCGTCTCCGTCATCTCGGACACTATTAACGCCGCGATACTCGTCAAGAGCTTCGGGAAGGAGAGCGAGTTCGTCGATAGGTTCGAGAGCCAGCAGACCGAGTTCGAGCGCGCGCAGATGGACGTCTTCAAGTTTGAGCAGCAAATATGGCCCGCGGTCGGGCTCGCCTTCACGATCAGCAGCCTCCTCGTGTGGTGGTTCGGCGGCAGGGATGTGTTACAGGGTGTGATGAGCCTCGGCTCGCTGATGGCCTTCACGAGCTACATGTGGCAGTTCTACTCCCCCGTCTTCGGCCTCATCGAGAACGTGAGGAACCTGCAGCTGCTCGCTGTCGCAGCGGGCAGAGTCTTCGAGCTGCTCGACCTCGAGCCCGACGTCCAGGACTCGCCCGACGCGGTGAGCCTCGAGCTGAAGGGGGGCATCGAGTGCGACAACGTGTGGTTCACCTACGACGGGATCCACTACGCGCTCAAGGGCGTCACTCTGAGGATCGCGCCGGGGGAGAGGGTGGGGTTCGTGGGGCCCAGCGGCTCAGGTAAAACGACGCTGGCTAAGCTCCTCCTGCACCTGTACGACCCGCAGGTGGGCGTCCTCAAGTACGATGGGATCGACGTGAGGAGGATCAAGCTCTCCTCCCTGAAGAGCCAGGTGGCGATCGTCCTGCAGAACCCCGTCCTGCTCGACACAACGATTGCCGAGAACATCATGCTGGGCAAACCCGATGCGACGCCCGAGGAGATAATCGCGGCAGCGAAGGTTGCGAGGGCCCACGACTTCATCATGCGCCTCCCCGAAGCGTACGACACGGAGGTGGGCATGCAGGGCTCCCGCCTCTCGGGCGGCGAGAGGGCTAGGGTCGCACTTGCGGCTGCGCTTCTCAAGAACCCGAAGATCCTGATCCTCGACGAGCCGACAGCCGCTCTGGACGCGTTGACGGAGGACGAAGTGACGGAGGAGCTGGAGAGGATAACTAGGGGGAGGACCACGATCATCATCGCCCACAGGCTTTCGACGCTCCGGTTCACCGACCGCATCATCGTGATGGAGAACGGGAGGATCGTGGAGGAGGGCAAGCACGAGGAGCTGCTGAAGAGGGACGGGTTGTACAAGCGTCTCTGGGAGGCGCAGCTGAAGGGTCTCATGAGGATGACAGAAGCGAAGGCTGAGGGTGGGGGTGAGCAGGTTGTCCTCGCACAGCAGCCTTAAGATCCTCGACCCCCTCCGCGTCAGAGTGCTGGAAGCGCGGCTGGACGAGATGGACGTTGAGATCGACGGTGTAGCGTACAAGGGGGTTAGGCCGAAGAGGCCCTTCCCCTTCTCCTACCCCGAGATCGTGATCCTGTACAGGGATAACGAGGAGCTGGGCATGCTGCGCGACTACCGCCGTCTCGACCCCAAGTCGAGGGAGCTGATGGAGCGGGTCCTCAAGGTCATCTACTTCATGCCGAAGGTCAAGAAGGTCCTCAGCATCCGGAGCGTAGAGGGGAAGTACGAGTGGAAAGTCGTCACCGACAAAGGCGAGGTAACATTCTACTCGTGGGGTCGGGCGGTGAGGGTCCTGAGGGATGGCCGGCTCCTGATACGGGACATCTACAACCGCGCGTACATCGTGGAGGAGCCCGAGAAGCTAGACAACAGGAGCAGGCTATTACTGAGCATGATGATCTGAGCGTTACTCTCTAAACTCCTTGGGCGGGATTGACTCGTGCTCTTCGAAGAGCTTGTAAAGCTGGCCAAGCTCCTCGAGTCTACGTCATCGAGGAACGAGAAGGTTGCTATGCTCGCCGCGGCTTTACGGGGCTTGGACCCCGCTGAGGCGGCGATCGTCGTGAGGCTCCTGACGGGCGAGATTTTCCCGGCCTACGCGGATTTGGAGCTCGGCGTGGGGTACAGTTTGCTCAGCGAGGCCGTTAGCAGCGTGAGGGGTGTCGTGCCGCTCGAGAGGCGGAAACTCACCGTGAGGGAGGTCTACGAGGCGCTGGAGAGAGTCGCTAGGATCAACGGAGAAGACTCGAGGCGGAGGAAGCTGCGCGTGCTCCAGTCGCTGCTCGTCGATATGGACCCGGAGGAGGTTGAGATGCTCGCGCGCTTCATCTTCGGGGAACCGAGGCTGGGCGCGAACGAGGGGCTCGTGCTGGAGGCGCTAGCGAGAGCCTGCGGGGCCAGCCCGGAGGCCGTGAGGAAGGCGTACATGTTCGCGGGCGACATAGGCGATCTAGCGGAGCTCCTCCTGAAGGGTGTGAGGCCGGAGCAGGTTGAGCTGCGCCTATTCCACCCCGTCCGCCCAATGCTGGCCGAAATGGCTAGGGACGTCCGCGAGGCGCTGAAGGAGTGCGGTGGGAGGGCGGTGGTCGAGTACAAGTACGACGGCGTCCGCCTCCAGGTGCACAAGCGCGGCCGGGAGGTTAAGCTCTACACTAGGAGGCTCACGGACGTGACCTCCAGCCTTCCAGACGTTGTGGAGCTCGTCCTGGAGCACGTGAGGGCCGGCGAGGCCGTCATCGACTGCGAAGCCGTGAGCTTCAGAGGGGGGAAGCCGCTGCGCTTCCAAGACCTTGTGAGGAGGATCAGGAGGAGGGAGGCCGTCGAGAGGATGGCCGAGGAGATGCCCTTCGAGATCAGGGCTTTCGACATCCTCTACCTCGACGGTAGGGTCCTCGTCGACCTGCCCTACGCCGAGCGGTGGAAGCTGCTGGAGAGCGTCGCAGACCCCGAAGTGCTGATCGAAAGGATCGTGACGAGTGACGTTCAGGAGGCTGAAGCTTTCTACCGGGAGAGCCTCGAAAGGGGGAACGAGGGGGTTATGGTCAAGAGGCTCGACGGCCCCTACACGCCGGGCGCCAGGGGCAAGTACTGGTTCAAGGTGAAGCCGGCCGAGACGCTGGACCTCGTGATCGTTGGAGCCGAGTGGGGGCACGGGCGCAGGACGGGTTGGTTGAGCGACTACTACCTCGCCGCCCTGGACCCCTCCACCGGCGAGTTCCTGATCGTGGGGAAGACGTTCAAGGGCTTGACGGACGCGGAGTTCGAGGAGATGACGAGGAAGCTGCTCGAGCTGAAGGTGAAGGAGGAGCCTTGGCGAGTCTGGGTCAAGCCGGCCATCGTTGCGGAAGTCGCTTTTAGCGAGGTGCAGCGAAGCCCGAAGTACAAGTCGGGATACGCACTGCGCTTCGCGCGGATCGTGAGACTCAGGCCAGACAAGAGCCCCTACGAGGCGTCAACCATAGAGGATGTAAAAAGGGCTTATGAGGAGCAGTTCCGCACGAAGTCGAAGGTGGGGGCCTAGCTCGACGCCTGCTGCCCCTCCCCGAAGGCTCTCTTCAGCTCCTCCCTGAGCTTCTCGCGCAGCGCCTTCAGCTCCTCCAGCTTCGCAAGCGCCTCGTTGAACAGGTGCCTTGAGCCCTCGATACCCTTGTGAGCGAAGAAGGCGATCGCCTCGCTGCGGCTCTTGAAGATCCCAGCCTCCACGAGCGCATCCACGATCTCCAGGTCTCTCTGCGGCAGCCGCACGGAGACGGCGTAGGAGGGCCCCTCCAACCCCTTCTCCAAGGCCTCCTTCAGCTTGGCGAGCGCGGCTTCCAGCCCCTTCGCTGTCTGCTCCAAGCTCTCCTCGATCACCTTCCCGATATCCGTGAACACAACCACCCTCCGCCTCACCCTCTCCGCCCTCCTGGCCAAATCCCTCATGTCGTCCAGCAGATCCTCCAAAGCGTCCCTCCACCGCTCGAAGAACTCGTCGACCTCCTCGCTCAACTCCTCCCACTCGTCCGGCCGGAGGCTGAGCCTTGCCTCCCTCAGCATCGAGCGCAGCTCGATCCTGGAGTCGATGAGCTTCGACCTGAGGCCCCTAAGGTGCTCGCGGAGCCCTCTAAGCGCTTCCACAGCGTCAACCCTGCCCCTCTCAACGTCAGCCTCCACCCTCTTCAGCTCCTCGTTCAAGCTCTTGAAAAGACTCGCGAACTCCGACTCCAGCTCCCTGAGCCTCGACCTTACCTTCTCGGCCATCGTAAAGTTGTAAGTTACGCCAGTATATATGCATTTCTTTAACCGAAAGCCTTTACCCTCCCGCGCTGAGCTTTGAACCGTGAGAGCCGTAATCCTCGAGCGGCCGGCGCCAATCGAGGAGAAGCCCCTCAAGCTAGTCGAAACCCCCCGACCCTCACCAGCAAGGGATGAAGTCCTCATAGACGTGCGAGCGTGCGGAGTCTGCCGCACAGACCTCCACATCGTCGAGGGGGAGCTCAAGCCGCACAAGCTGCCTGTCACCCCCGGCCACCAGGTGGTCGGCGTTGTGCGCGAAGTAGGGGAGGATGCGGGGGGTGTACGCGTGGGCGATAGGGTTGGCGTGCCCTGGCTCTACTGGGCTTGCGGAACGTGCAGGTTCTGCCGCACCGGTCTCGAGAACCTCTGCGACAGTGCGGTCTTCACGGGCTACGATGTTGACGGCGGTTACGCCGAGTGCATGATCGCTAAGTCCGAGTTCGTCCACCCGATACCGCCGGGATACAGCGACGAGGAGGCAGCCCCCCTCCTGTGCGGCGGCGCGATCGGCTATAGGGCTCTGAGGCTCACGGGGCTCCTCGAGCGGGGAGGCAGGTTGGGCCTTTTCGGCTACGGCTCCTCAGCCCACATGATCCTACCCGTAGCAGTTGCGAAGGGGGTGGAAGTGTACGTCTTCACAGAGTCGGAAAGCAAGGTGAGGCAGGCGCTGGAGGCGGGCGCAGCGTGGGCGGGGTCTGCGCGGGGCGAGCTGCCCGTGAGGCTTGACGCGGCCATCGTATTTGCGCCTGCGGGCTGGGTGGCTGTGGAAGCGCTGAGGAAGCTGGAGAAGGGCGGCCGCCTCGTTCTCGCCGGCATCTACATGACGCCCATCGAGAGGCTGGAGTACGAGCTGCTTTGGCTCGAGCGCGAAGTGAAGAGCGTCGCCAACGTCACGCGCCGGGATGTGCGCGAGTTCCTGGAGGAGGCAGCGAGGGCTGGCGTCCGGCCCGCTGTGAAGGTCTACAGGCTGGAGGACGCTAACGAAGCGCTCCTCGAGCTTAAGCATAGGCCGCCCGCGGGCTCAATCGTGCTCTCCACGCGCTAAGGCTGACGAGGGATCCGGGCGCGGCCGGCTTAAGAATGCTTAAAGCTCGCGGATGCGGTGTTCACACGATGCGCGCCGCAAAGGTTATCACCGTTCTCGCCTTTCTCGCGCTGGTGGCCAGCCTAACCGAATCCAACGGCGTAACAGCGTTCAGGGTCGTTGTCGAGGTTGAGACGAAGTCCGATTGGACGACAGTGACGGTACCGGGCTTCACCCCGCTGAGCTTCTCCATCGTAGAGGGCGAGCGAGCGCCCGACCTGAGGGTTACAGCTGCGGGTTCTTCGATCCACGTTGGGAAGAGGCAGTACGACACGACACTCGTCAAGGTCAGGGTTGAGGGCTGGCTCGTGTTTACGAACGACGCGGTGAACGTGACTGTCGCGAAGGGGGATCTCGAGTACACGACGATCCGCGTGCTCGCGATCGTGGAGGGCGAGGAGAGGCTGGTGTGGAGCTTCACCAACACCGGCGTCGTGCCCGGCAGCGCCGGCGTTAATCCCAGGAGCTCGCTGCTGCCGAAGTCCGCTCTCCTCGGAGCGCAGGCGGTCGCGGTGGAGGTGAGGGAGCTGCGAGCACCCAGGCTTGTGCTCGCCTTCTACTACCCCTGGTATGGGAACCCTCAGGGAGCGTCGCGACGCTGGTTCCACTGGGAGAGGGTCTCCTACGCGGAGATCGGCTCGGCGACGAACTTCCCGCTGCTGGGGCCTTACGACTCGTGGGATGCGAGGCTCGTCAAATCCCACATCGAGATGGCAAAGGCCGCGGGGATCGACGGCTTCATCGTATCGTGGTGGGGCCCTGGCAGCTTCGAGGACGAGGCGTTCTCTCGCATGCTTGAGGTGGCGGGGGAGGCTGGGTTCAACCTCACCATTTACTACGAGTCGGTGCGCGAGATGACGGCCGAACAGGTCGCGAGGGAGCTCTCCTACGTCCTCAGCAAGTACTCGAAGCACCCGGCCTTCCTCAAGATCGAGGGTAGGCCGGTCGTCTTCGTGTACGCCGTTGAAGCCTACTCGAGAGACCCCGAGTTCTGGCGGGGGGTTTTAAGGAGGGCGGAGGAGTCTGCCGGCGTGAAGGCGATCTGGATCGCAGACACTTTCAACACGGCTTTCCTGACCGTCTTCGACGGGCTGCACACGTACAACCCGATTTGGGTAAGGGACCACGCGGCCACGTACGCGGAGCAGTCGAGGCTCGTCAAGTCCTTCATCAGCGTGGGGGAGGGCGCGGCTGTGAGG